>JAAXWV010000292.1 GCA_013334845.1 Candidatus Roizmanbacteria bacterium
GATAAAGATCCACTATTATGGTCAGGAGGAGCTGATGCGCCTCTACGCCATCTTAACAGGAAATGACATTCCAACGGAGCCAAGCCATGCAATTCGGGAAGGGAAAATCAGCAGATGAGATCATAAGCCATCTTGGTGAGGGAACCGAGCTGACCGGGGAACTATCCTTCACGAACGGGCTGCGTGTGGATGGTGTTGTAAAGGGCAAAGTGCGGTCGGAAGCGATTCTTGAAATTGGTCTCTCAGGGAAAGTGGATGCTGAAATCGAAGTCAGGAAAATCCTCATCATTACACTCAAAGCCTGTTTCTAAGATAGGTACCCCTAAACGATTAGCAACAACTCTGAAAGCTCTTCTATCTTCCTGGCGAATTGCTGTATTCATAGGCTTTTGCTGAACAGAACTTAGCGGCATGTCATAAAAAACAACTTTGGCGCCTCTCTTTGAAGCAAACTCAATGATATCCATGACAATCATCTCATTCCAATCGATTGATTCTTGCTTTTTAAGGGCGCTTGCCGCTATATCAATGGCTAATTTTCTTGCGAGCCTCAAACCTTCTTCGTCGGTTCGAATTCCGGCAGCAGAACTCAGATCAGCTATGCCCTTATCCTTGTTAGCAAATAATCGCGACTCTATTTCATTAGCCAGTCGGCCCCCTTTTTCTATAATTACATCTCGAGTCATTCTAATTAGGTAAACCGAACGAAAACTTTTTTCTAAAGCGACTCGTGACTTTATACTCCAGTGCTGATTCGATTGTTCTAAGAACTCGATAAGCTCTGAAAAACTCAGGTACGGGAGAATTAATCCCGGACGTCCTGGATCAACCCAATCATCACTCCACCTACCCCAACTAGGAATGCCTGTTGGCGCTTCAATAAAAATTGTCATTCCATCAAAAGCACTTGGATTATATTCATATAATCGTTTTAGAGCAAAATAGTACTCAGCCATTGTGCTATATCCTGTTCCAAGGTTAGCTGTAGTGACTTCTCGTCCAAAACAATCTTTTATCGCCTGTTTGAATGAAGACTCATCAATAGCAGCACCAACTCGCGAAGATCCAATAAACAAGAAATCGAGTTTCTGCACTTTTGTATTTTGAATCATGCCGTTGAACCACTGATTGCTAGGAAAGAACGCCTCTTTTGTATAGAAGGCTACTTCCAAAAGCATGAGGGGAACCGCAAAAAACAGGATGACTTTTAGTACGAGTCTTTTCATATGTGTCACGAGTTAAAACTGGAAGTAGATAAACTGCTGATCATCGAACTTGCCGAGTATGATAATCGCGAAAATCATAACGTAGTAGACAGACCATCTTAACCAGACAGGTCTTCTTGAAATGGTATCCGCTATACTCTCATTCTTTTGAGTCACGTGTATCAACTCCATAAAACCAATTGCGCCGACTGCTATCAGAAACTCCAGTAGATTTAACCCCAAATTGTACTCATGATAAGGCATGAGTCTTAAATCGGTGAAGAGGTGGGTTGCAACATAGAAAGCATCCGATATAGAGCTTGCCCTGAAAAATATCCACGCAAAAGACACAAGGTTAAAGGTTATAAATACCTTTAAGCCTCTCTGAATTGCCGGATATTGGTTAAAAGATAACATGCGAGAAACCTTATCTCTAAAACTCTGGCTTAAAAGAGAGACAATTAGGTACGAACCATGCAACGCCCCCCAAACGATATAGGTCCAGTTCGCGCCATGCCATAATCCGCTGACCAAAAAGACAAAGAATAGATTGAAGTACCAACGCGACTTTTCTACACGATTCCCTCCGAGAGGGATGTATAGATAATCTCTAAACCATGTTGAAAGTGAGATGTGCCAACGCCCCCAGAACTCAGAAATCGACTTTGAGAAATAGGGTCTATTGAAATTATTCATCAGATTGAATCCCATGACACGTGCTGCACCAATAGCAATATCAGAGTATCCGGAAAAGTCACAAAAGATTTGAAAGGTAAAAAAGTAAGTAGCAATTAAAAGTGAAAGACCCGAATACTCGGTGGGGTTATTATAGACCTGATTTACCACGACAGCTAACCTGTCTGCAATGACAACCTTTTTAAAGAAACCCCAAAGCATAAGCCTCAACCCATCCGTAACTTGCTCATAATCAAACTTGTGCTCAATGGAAAACTGGTCAAGCAGGTTTTGCGGACGCTCGATTGGGCCCGCCACAAGCTGTGGATAAAACATGACATACAAAGCAAAAATACCAAAGTTCCGCTCTGCTTGATGACGCCCATAATAAACCTCAAATGTATAGCTAAGCGATTGAAACGTGTGAAATGATAGCCCAATGGGCAAAAGAATAGAAAGATGGGGAATAGTGTTGTGCACTCCGAATGAATCAAAGACCACATTAA
>JAAXWV010000293.1 GCA_013334845.1 Candidatus Roizmanbacteria bacterium
AAGTGATTTGAAGCCATTGGCATTGATAGCGCTGTGATGTACAAATACATCCTTGCCGCCGTCCTGCTCGATGAAGCCAAACCCCTTGGAATCGTTAAACCATTTCACTGTTCCTTCTGACATCTTTACTACTCCTTCTAATGTTGGCACTCACACGGGCGCCATTAAATAATATGCCGAATCATCATGTGATGGTCGGCAGGCAGAAGTTTGTAGGCAAAAAAAAACGCACCATCTCTATCGAGATCTGTGCGTTAACATTTTCGTATTTTCTACAAACGTACTGCGCAACTAGGTACTCATTATAGCGAGGATGATATTTATGGCAAGGTTTATTATTTGTTTTAGCAAGTAAGATTGATCGGGATAGGAATTCGTGACGGATTTGTTTATCTGGGAGATCAGAGCTTTCGCGACTTCTATCTCTGAGATATATGACGGTGACACTGGTGACGAGGTATTGTTCGGACGTTGTTTGCCTTAATTTCACTATTGTAAGATTGATTGGCTCGCAATTTTAGTTAGCAGGCATATTTTGACTGGTTACTAAAATCCTATGCAGTCAAGATAAAGCCTATTGCCTTTTTGTCCTTTGAACTAGGTTTAAATTTATTAGGAGTGAAAACATTGTCTGCCACTACTCGGAAAGAGACGGAATCGTGACTTGTTTCAGGTGTACTGGACTTAAATAAACACTTGTTGTATCCGGCAGTTAGGGAACAGCTGCCAACTTTTTTGTTGGCTAAGTAAAGGTCGATTTTGTTTTGGTAGCCATCCCAATGGGTTGGTACAGTCGCTTCGATAACGAATTTCTTATCTTTCTAATAGGTCGGTAGCCAGATTCTTCCTGAGAATTCTTTGCTAACCCAGTCATCAGTAGATACTCCCCTTATCTTCTCGGAATGGATATCGTTTGCCCTTTAGTAACCAAATTGCGTCCAGGTGCTGTAAGGGCCTTGTTCAACGCCAGGGTAGCGTCACGGAAAGGTCTGGGGTGACCGTGAATGTCGTAAATTCCGTTCTCCTGCACTCGGTAATATAATTCTATATTGTCCAGTAGTATCGCTCCGTTGCGATTGTTTATCCGAAGTGTGCCGTCTGCAATAAGGGGAATGTCGGTAAGTTGTAAAGCCGAAAAACCCGGGACTGAGATGGTCAAGGTGCGCTGAAATTTTGGCAAACCTTGCTTGTCAATGATTTGAATTGCGAGTTCAACGGGGTTCTCTGCTTGTGATGCGGCATTGAAGGTAAGGGTAAAGGAAAGTCCGGGGTTTACAAAATCTTCCAGAAGGAAATTCTGCTCGAGGTTGCCGCCATTGGATAAAATTAATTCCGATTCTTTACGGAGTTGGTCAAAATATATCGTGCCATTATTGATTTTCCATCCCGCGTCACCGCGTTCAAATGATCCGTTGATTAGGCAATTTCCCACAACGTCGTTCATTGTCCAAAGAGCATAACCGATTGTTTTCGTGCTCAAAATACCAAGTGATTTTTCTATGAATTTAGGGAGTTCTGCTGGATTGATTTTGTTGTTACCTCCAAATCCAGGAGTATTGTCAACAAAATTAAACTGATCAATAAAAATTGAATTATTTGTCGATTTTCGAATTGTTTCCAGCAGAGAATTCAATCGTGTCAGCACCTGTTCGGCTGAATCGGCGCGGCCTTTATTTTCTGCTCCCCAAGCTGGTGAAAAATAAATCAATGTCGTATCGCTGTTATTCCCAATGTCAAAAGTTTTGTCGTGACAGATCCAATCGGTACTTCCTGGAGAAGGATCGCAATCGACACGAACTTCCATGGAAAGCTTTTGGAAATATTTTTTGCTTTCTCGGTGAAGTTTAAGCAGAAAGGTGTCCCAGAATTCATGCAAAAGGGGGATCGCAGGAGAGTTTGAACTCGGCAGGGGGACTTGGGAGTAATGCTGGAAATCTCTCTTGTAATAGCCGGAAATTTTGATGAGAGGGTATTTTTTTATGTAATCGGTGAAGCCTAGGGTGGCTGCCAAGTTTAACCGCTCGTTCTCGCTGATCTGGGTGAGCTGAACGAGAAAAAAATCCTCCCACGTCAAGAACCCGAATTGGAAATTGTCGTACTTTGTTGCCATGGTATTCAGACGAAGAAGATAATCTTGCCAGGCGGTAAGAATTTTTGGATTAGAGAAGATGCTGACAACTCGAGTGTAATGATCTGGTGTGCTGGTTATACCGATCTCGTGTGTATAGCCGATTCGGAGGATAACCTTTAATTCATGGTCATGGGCGATGCCAAAAATATCTTCGAGGAGTTTGAAGTATTCATCTGAGTAAATAGTGGGATCTATCGAGGTTTGGAATCCTACCCAGGGAACGGACAATATTACTTTATTGAATCCATTGGCT
>JAAXWV010000294.1 GCA_013334845.1 Candidatus Roizmanbacteria bacterium
AAAAGTCAAAACTGCCCAGGCCAACATGCATATATGAAAATGTGAAAATATGGAAATATACAAATTACGTCACGTAAGAAGCACAAAACTAAAATATAAAAATATCTACGAAAGTAATTTACGAGCTGCGGAGGAACTGGAGAAACTCACCGGGACGCATGGTAATTATTTTGAAATCTTCTTTAATTTTATCAATCTTATAATCTTTCATATTGTAAGTTATAAGATATTGAGCTTGAGCAGCTACTGCCCCTGCGATAATATGGCTGTCGAAAGGATCGTTTATGTATAGTTCGTAACGTTTCAAGATCTCATCAGGCCTTTCTAGCAGGGTGACGATTTGCACTTTTGTACTCAAAATTTTTCTTAATTGATCTAGATCCAGTGATAGTCGCTCTACGACAATCTCTAGCTCTCGAGCAGAATAATTAGAAATAAATTTGTCGAGCGACGTCTCGAGAAGTTGAAAAGATGCTCCTGTGCTGGAGTTAAGCGATGATATGATGACGTCCGAATCGAGAAAGAGTCTCATTTGTAGAGTTCTTTTCTAACTTGACGAATATTTTCCTGAATTTTTTTAGTTTTTATAGTTTCGGCATCTTCTTTATCGGCTACGTATAGATCATAATCTAAGCCCGTGAATACAAACGAAATAGATGAGGCGGGAATGCGGTACACACTGCCGATTCGTTTAGCAATAATTTCCCCCTTCCCAATGAGGTCATAGACAGTGTTTTTGCTCAACTGAAGCATCTCGGCCACTTGTTCTGGAGTATACACTTTGGTGATATTCATGATTATATATTACTATTTGGTACAACATATGTCAATATGTAGATATTCGGGGGTAAACGAAGTTATTCTACCGCGGTCATACCGAGCGTACGGGCAAGATCGAGGTAGAAAACACGCAGTTCATCAAGCGAGATAGGCTTAATCATACGGGGGAGAGATGAAAGAATCGAAAATATGACGTTAGTATCTATGGTTTTTTCGGTAGTAAACAGATCGAGATCGTCTGAGAACCGGTGGTTGAGGTAATATTCGGCCAACGCAGTACCTCCGGTAAAATAGAAATGAGAGCGGATATACTCATTTTCTTTTACTTCATCCAAAACGATCTGCTGGTTGTGGGTGAGGACTGTGGTTTTCCCCAGTACTTTTTTACATCGGCAAGTTTTATTTTCTCTCCATCAGGGCCGTAGTCGATCATCCGCTCAAGGATTTTGATGCGGCCAGCCTCGGTTTTTTCCTGTTCTTTACGGTCATAATCCCAGATAAATACCATATTTTATTTTACCACACCGGCTATTGTATCCGCTCATCGCGTAATCCTGAACCATATATTCACCTTTGTGGTCAATAGCAGACACTAACAAGATGCCATCGCGCAACACTGATTTCACCTGGAAGTAACAATACTTTTGGGTAGAGATAATGTTTTTGAGCTCAGTGAGTGCCTTTTCCGACAGTTTATCGGGATTTTTAAGATAGTATTCTGTTATCAAATTTATGCCGTTCAATTTTTTGTAGTCAAAAGTCAACCACTCATTGAAGAGCCCTTCTACAATATCTTCAGGGAATGAATTGAGTTGAACATTTTTGTCGATATCATGGTAGAATTCCGACATAGCACTTTCGAGATCGAGGCCGTTTGCCACGGCGAAGTCGAAAATATTTTTCATTCGAAAACTGAGCACGGAGGATATTATACATCCTTTCTACTTTACAATCCCCTTATCCTTTAAACATGCCTGGTAAACGTCGGGGACGGGGTAGGAGACGACTGTATTGTCCGAGGGGTTTGACTTCTGAAAGGTGCTGAGCTTCGCGCAATCATTGATCGCAACCATATGCATATAGTCATCGATTTTGAGAAAGATATAGTAAATTCCGACAGCCAGGAAGATCATCACGATAAGGACATTGGTCGTAGTCACGTATACGGGGTTACTATGCATGAGTTTTAAGATAGATGAGCAGTATGAGAACCATGTTACAGAGCAGTAAGAAACCGGTATATTCAAGCAACTGCGGGGTAAAAATTACAATAATTTGTAAATTACTTTGTGATAAAGACCAGCCATTGGCCCAGTTATCCACAAGAATATGATCGGTGAGCTTTTTCCCTAGAAAAATTGTGGATAAATCCTGGAAAAGTCCGGGAGTACCGGTAGACGCCAAAGCATACGCCTGCCATCCGGGGTGGTAGGTCTGCTTCAAAATGAGCGTCTGTCCGGCGGTTGGATTGGATATCTCAGCCCGCCACAATGAGGGATTGACTGATTGAGTTTCCACTTGTTCAAAGGTATGAACGAGCGGGGGCACATCGGGTGCATTTCCATTGAAAAAATACACATTGGAGAGAAACTGATA
>JAAXWV010000295.1 GCA_013334845.1 Candidatus Roizmanbacteria bacterium
ACAATCGACAAACACGGCATGTCCGCCTGTTGGGTACTGGATCGGAACGCCCGCCTCTCTCAGCTTGTCGCCGAGATAACGGACCTCATCGATTTGATGTTCAAGGTAATCTTCTTGAAGAAATTGATGGGGTGGTAACAAAAACTGCTTATCGTTATGACGAGATGGGAAGGCTTGTAAAGGCTTATAAGCCGTTTAATCTTAATTTTTTTTGTATACACAATGGAGTCATAACTAAAAAAGGAGATGAACGGTTTACAACTTCTTTTCACTATGATTCTGTGACCGGAGGGCTTACATCAATAGATTTTCCGGACGGTAGTAAAGAAACTTTTCAGCTTGATGAAAATGGCCTTCCTTTGGAAATTTGTTATAGTAATGGATTAGTTTCAAAAAGGTCATATGACGATCGTTCACGGCTTATTGAAATATCTGAGGCAGGAAAAAACATTCATTATGTTTACGATGAGCGAGATCGTGTGACAAATATTATGACGCCTTTTGGCGAAATGATTTACTCTTATGACCAAAATGGCAATGTGTTATCAAAAACCGACCCTTTGGGTTTAACATCGACTTTTGAATATGATGAAAATGATTTTTTGGTAAAAGTGATCGACGCTTTAGGTGGTGAAAGTTTTTACGAATACAGTGCTTCAGGGGGTTTGACTAAGATCGTGTTGCCGAATGGTTCGATTAGGGAAATTGGCTATGATGAATTTGAACGGCCTGTTGCTTTGAAATAGGTTTGGGTGTTTATATTTTTGCTTAAGCAGCTAAATATGAGCGTATTAAAAGTGCCTTTTCGTAAATGGATTTCCAATCAAAAGTTCTGAACGTGTCCAACCGCCCCCATTTTCATAGAGGAAATCATCCTAAATCTACTCACCAAAAAACTGATTCCATAAATCCCATTTACGCAATATTTACACACTAAACAAGATGAAAGCAGCGTAAACTCTAATAATTTTTAGTATGGATGCTTTTTTCTATGTGACGTATGAGACACTTGTGAACTATACAGGATTTATGTCTCAATATTGATTCATTGTTACATTTTTGTATTTTTAGAGAGGGGAATAAGATATTGTCGTGTATCATGATTTTTTCCGAAAACGAATCGATCCTATTCTGTCTCCTTTGCAAACAAAACCATCTTCTGTGATTTCGAGTTTACCTACGCCCGGTAATTGCCAAACAATATCACCCTTCTTATCGAATCTGGGACTAAATGGAAGCGGCTCAGTTAATGGTTTATGATGCCCAGGATTAGCTGAGTTAATGCAAACTTGCCAGATCCCTCTCTCATCCTCTTTTTCTTTTATACTTACATGCACATCAGTGCCGAAGTCAACGCAAGTGTAATCACCTTCGAAAAGACCTCTTACTTGTTCTTCTTGAACATGAGGTAAATTTTCTCGAACAAGACCTGATTTTGGCTCGCCTCCTTTCTCGGGTTCTATTACTTCTCCGGCAAGAGCATTTGCCACTCCGTTTGCGATTTCTCCAGCATCATCTTTATTTTCGTAATTTGTTGCCAGAAAGAATGCGAACGTCTTACTTGGATCATCCAAATTTTCATATCGACGAAATTCGGCAAGATACCCATCAGCATCCCCGGTGTGTGAAATCCGACGCCAATGACCCATATTGCATACATTTAGTCCACGACAATAGATTTTTTCTCCTCTACTAGCAACTACGCCTTCCGGAGGAACAAGAAGCCTACCCAATTCGCCTCGAGCAATAGCCGCATTCCACTCAACCATATCTTTTGGAGGACCTACAATACCATGAGCTCCAAATACCATACTCTGTGTTTCAAACGTAGCTCTTAAGTCACCCTTGGAATCAAAACCATCAACAGTACGAGGGCAGTTTGGATCTAAAGAACATCGAGCGTCCATGTTGTGAGGTTTAAAAACACGTTCCCTTATAAAGTCAACAAAGCTTTGATCTGTACGTAGCAAAGGAGGTTTGCCTTCTTTAGATGCTCTTTTGGCCACAATTTCAACAATTTTAGTCAGAAGAAAGTAATTAGTATTGCAATACATAAACACAGTTCCAGGTTTATGCAGCATCTCCGGATGATCTTTTAAAAGAAGAAGTAGTTCCTCGGTAGTAAATGACTCCGGATTCAAACCTGACATCAAAGAAAGATTCCAAACATCGGGAAGGCCGCTGCGCATTTGAAGAAGATTGTCAACGGTGATTCCCGGTCCAACTCCATATTCAGACAATTCGGGGCATAATGTAAGAATATCGTCTCCAAAATTCATATACCCCTTATCGACTAAATATAAAATGCATTCGGCCGTGAACGGTTTGGAGACAGATCCCCAATGCTGTGGGGCGTTCTCATCAATATTACCACC
>JAAXWV010000296.1 GCA_013334845.1 Candidatus Roizmanbacteria bacterium
TGAGGGGAGTACTAGCCGGTCGGAACTGGCCGAAATCGATAATCATACCTATTGTCTCCATTAGAGACGGAGGATATATGTGCAAAAATCCTACGGGTACTGCCCTTATTCCTTTGACCATGGTGTTCTCCTTTTAATTAAATAACAATCCTGCTAGTAGATATGAATTCTGCTAAAATAGCGAATTCTCCCAATGCACCAACAACTCTTTATTATGCATAAAAATATAGTTTTGTCAATAGGTTGTTTGGAAGGACGAATTTAGGATAAGCTTCCAGTTATTGACAAATTTGTAAAATTATACTAGTGTAAAAAGTCAGTGATGAGATATTCCAATTTATAGGAATATAAACAATAAGAGAAGTTCTTCTAAAGGGAGAAGCAATCATGAAAAGTGATATCGTACTGGAGAGCACTAACAAGGGCTTTGTCTCAATGCATTTCTGGGCAATTGTGTGGGTAGCAATTTTTTGGATTTTCAAATGCTGGTGCGAAGGATATGTTGCGAGTATCGGTATGTATGATTTGCCTTGGCCAGTATTAGGTATTTATGTATCATATGGGGTCATGGGGTTAATTTTGATAATTAACGCTTACATGGTAATTTATGCCGCCAGAGAGGTGAACATCTTTCGGCATGGAGAGAATGGTTTTTTGGAAAAGATCATTTGCTGTAGCTATGGCTTTCCTTTTTCGAAAAACACAAATGAGGTCATATTTAATCGGGTGATAGAAATTGAAGTTGTGCAGGGGAGCCTCGACAGATTGCTAGACACGGGCAATCTGAATCTCAAGCTGACCATTTTTACTAACGCCGATTCTGAGGAGACCAATTGGATTGTTTCTGCCATTAAACACCCGTACATCAGAAAAGAGGAGATAGAACGATCATTGGCAAAGCATGAGGGCTTGCTGATCAAAAAATAATAGTGCCAAATATAGATAGGGACCTTAAGCTGATTGTGGCTTGAGGTCTCCTTTACTTTTTAGAGTTGTAAATTTATAAGTTGCGCGTGTGGGACGAAGTCGGAACGTTTTTATCTAAGATTAGCTGTAATTCAGATTAGAGTTTAAGCCAGCGATTGACAAAAATCTCGAAGAATTATATCATAAAGAGTCTTTGAGTTGGAATAGCTATTCCCAAAAGAAGTATCTTCTAAATTAAGAGGAGGTTTGCCATGATTACTAGTGAGATGAAAATAGTAATTGAATTACTTAAAAATTGTTCTAAGGAATTCAACGGATTGAAAAAAGAGGCTAGAATTGCTCTTTATTCCAAAAATGATTCGCACGAATATTTGAGTAAACTGCAAGCAAGAGGACAGCTGCTAATTGATCTTCCAGGCGTTATTGCAATTCCATTGTCAACATTGAAAGGGGCGGATCGGGAGATTGCAGATGAAATAGAGATGAAAATTGCTTGTTTTGCTGGAGACGCGAAAGATGCGCTTGATGAAAATAATATTTTCTTCTTAGCCAGCCTCCTGACATATCAAGGTTCTGTGGCAGGAGACAAAAATGATCTTGAGAAACTTATTGAATATCTCGAGGACAAATAAAAATTCAATTCGAAAAAGTTCCAAACAGGAGTTGCTCGTGAGCCGCTCCTGTTTTTATTTTAAGAGATAAAAATTGTTGCTGGGGATGAATGGATTTCCGCATCACTCATTCGCCGTCGCGATTTCATTCTTTGCCCTGAGGTTATGGGACGAAGTTGGAACTTATTTAACTGACAAATTGGTGGTGGGAAAATAAAAAAGCGACCTCTTGAGGCGGGTCGCCAAAGCTTCAGATGAAGCAAACCTTTTTTAGATGAGTTTTTTAAGCTCATCCTCAATCATTTTTTTACCGTATACCTTCATGAGTGGTACAATATACGCCTGTTCATCAACAGTCGCCATTCCAGCGAGAATTCCTCCCATCTGGTGATGAGCATATCGACCACCTTTTTTCTTGTATGTGACCGTGCCGTTTCTTTCAACAAGATCATATTGAGACATGATATAGCGCACAGAGGCTTCAACTGAAAGCCTAGCCTTGGCGTTATCTGCATCGTAAGCTTTGCAAGTAGGGCCGAACTTCGCAAATGATTCAACAACGTCATTATCCGCCTCGGGGGTACAGATAATTTGTTTGACTTTTCTGCGTTGTCTCCCATCTCCTGTAGCCGAGACGTCCCACACCAATACGAAGGTTCCGCCTTCGAGGGTGGAATCGTTACAGACTCCATCATACTGGATCTCTGTCCAGTTCCACTTTCCAGTCTCCCAGAACAACTTCCGGGCTGAACAATGAATTGTGCTGCTCGCGCCACTCATGCCAACTGGAAAGCTGATTTCTTTTACGGTTGTCTTTTTCATTTCTTCTCTC
>JAAXWV010000297.1 GCA_013334845.1 Candidatus Roizmanbacteria bacterium
AAAGCAATGCGCGTGTGGCGAAATTGGCAGACGCACTAGACTTAGGATCTAGCGGGCAACCATATGGGTTCGAGTCCCTTCACGCGCACCATCTTGGAAATATCGATTGACATAAAATGCTAAAAAACCGCTTAAACAGGCGGTTTTTTAGTGGTTTTGTATTCATTAAAAAACCATTAAAAAATATCCGATTCCCCCAAAATTCCCCCAATTGAAAAAATTGATGGCAATTTACGGCAATGGATTAACCCCTTTCTGCAATTAACAAGACGTGCTTTTTGGCGGAATACAACGCAGAAAGAGAGCCTTAAAATTAAGGTAGAGGTAAGAAAAATGGTTGGCAAGTCAGCAAAGGGTGGATTCTTCTATCGAATTAAGATAAAAAATCCCAATACGTTAAAAGTAGAAGAAAAGTATAAAGCTGGATTCACCTCAAAACGGGATGCCCGTGAAGCGGGTGAGTTGTTGGTTAAGAAGATTCTTGAGAACCCTGTGGGATTGATGACCCTCAAGACGATCGTGGACGATTATATCAGCAATGATAAGGTCTACAATACTTCAACCACAACTGCCGGAAAGGAAAGAATTTTTAGGATATACATTTTACCAACCTTTGGGGATATGCCTCTTGATAAGATTACAAAGATGAAGGTCAGGCAATGGATGGAGGAAATTCAGAAGGATCCGAAAACAGCACCAAGATACAAGAATGACATTTCAGCACATTTCAAGTATCTGTTTAAACACGCCGAAACATATTTTAATCTAAAGGATAACCCATGCGTTGTCTTGAGATCAGTTAAGGAAAATGTGGAGGTAGACAAGGTCGGCAAGATCATGTCTAGAGAAGAGTTTGAGAAGTTCGAAAGTTGTTTTGAGGGATCAGACAATGAGCAGTTTCTTTGGAAGACGTTTTATAATGTTTTGTTCAATACAGGGGCTCGTCGAGGGGAGGTGCAAGCTTTACGTTTTACAGATATTGACTATGTAAGCAAAACCATCAACTTCAACAAAACTGTATCCGGTAAATACACTGGCGAGAAACCAAAAGTGCGCGTTCCAAAGACACCAAGTTCGATTCGCACCATCCCACTTGATGATCAAACTTTTGAGATGATTAAAAGAGTTAAAGACTATCGAACGGAACTAGAAGATTTTGACAAGTTGGAATTCATCTTTGGAAGACCAGATGACAGAGGGCTACCGTTCTCCGATACTACGATAGAAAGACTTAAGAATAAGGCAATCAAGTCAACCGGTATTACACGGATCAGAATCCACGATTTCAGGCATTCACATGCGAGTGAACTCATTGGGAATGGAGTTAATATCGTCGTTGTTTCAAAACGTCTGGGCCACTCTAGTATTGATATGACATTGAAAGTCTACACACATCTCATGCCTACAGCTGACAAGGAGGCTATCAATTTCATAAATAACAAAAGGAAGAAGTAGTGAAAACTATGGCAATATACAATATTTGGTGTAATTAAATATAACTAAACATAATACACTATATATTGTGTAATGTCAATAGAAATCCAAAATAATTCTTCATATCGATCAAGGACTGTGATATGATAGGGGGGCCGGAGGACAAATCATGAATACCAACTGCTTTTATTTAGCTCGCAAGAGTTATTCGCAAATCAATAGCAGATACTCAGACTACAAGGAGGCTGCGAGTGTTATGCATATGAATGACAAGAAATTATCCAATATTGAAAATGGGAAATTGATTCCAAACAATTTTGATGCGGCGTTGATTGCCAAGGAATACCAAAGCACTTGTTTGGCAAAACAGTACTGTGCTGAATGTCCGATGTCGAAGTACATTCTTTCGTCAGAGAACCAATTATGAGCCGCTGTACACCCTGCAGTAATGCAGAAGCGAGAGAGATCCTCTTGGGTCGTTACATTGGTTATCACGAACTGGAAAAATTCCATGGAATCGGGTTTAGACGCGCAAAGCCGGTAATGGCTGATCTATACAAGCGGAGTAAGGACAAGTATGGTTGGTTTGATCATTATCGAATACCGACCGAATACTTTATTGAGTTTATGAATATCAATGTTTCTCGTTACGGATTGTAAAGGAGCACAAAATGAACGAACTGTTATTTCTTGACGAATATGCTTTCTTTGGGAATGAAGAACACATCAAAAACTTCTCAAGTCTATTGAAGATATACCATCCAATTGAATACACTGAAAGATCATTAAGAGAATCGATCGATCCGTTCTTTCTCGCTGCTGAATATCTAACATCCTATGTGCTTTTAGAGAGTGATCTTGATTCACTGCGCTCTAATCCGTTGTCATTGGACGATCTGATCCTAAAACTCTTCCCCGGATCCAGTAAAGAAATTA
>JAAXWV010000298.1 GCA_013334845.1 Candidatus Roizmanbacteria bacterium
CTTGTATAACGGCATGTGGCGCTACACAGGCCTACGAGATTTACAGAATATAATTAAGGCTGTTTTTATATCCTCCGCCACCATTGTTTCGATAATGCTTTTTGTCAATCGCTTCCAGGGCTTTTCCAGAGCAGTGTTCGTAATGGATGCGATAATCTGCCTGCTTTTTCTCTGTACCAGCCGGATTTCTATCCGCTTTCTCCTGCAGCACACCCGCTCTCAGCAGAAGGTAAAGACAAAACGCAAGAAACGTCTGCTTCTCATTGGTGCCGGAGACGCGGCGGAGAAAGCGGTACGGGAGATAGCTGACAACCCGAGGTTGCCCTATGAGGTGGTGGGTTTTGTCGACGATAATCCGACCAAAACCGGAATGCGGATTCACGGCATACCGGTTCTTGGCACAACCGAAAACCTTGGTGATTTAGCCGATCAGGCCCGGGCGGAAGAACTGCTTATTGCCATCGCAGCCATGGATGCCAAGCCCATGAAACGTATTGTCGATCTTTGTCAGCAAACAGGACTGTCATTCAAGGTGTTACCCGGTCTCGGGGAGTTGATCGAGGGCAAACTCTCTGTTACCGCCATGCGCGATATTTCTTATAGCGACCTTTTGGGTAGAGCAGAGGTTAAACTCGACCAGAAAGAGATAGGATGTTATTTAACCGATCGTACGATACTTGTAACTGGAGCAGGCGGCTCTATTGGTTCGGAGTTGTGTCGGCAGATTATTAAGTTTGCTCCCCAAAAATTGATCATCTTTGATGCCGGAGAAGAAAATCTCTATAATATCCAGATGGAACTTGAGCATACGTACCAGTTTTCAGCTCTTGTTCCTGTTCTTGGAAACATCCAGAATAAAGATTTACTCAACCTTGTATTTACCGAATACAGCCCCTCGGTGGTGTTCCATGCTGCAGCGTACAAGCATGTGCCTCTGGTTGAAAGTAACCCCTGGGAGGCAATTTTTAACAATGTTTTTGCTTCGAGAGAATTGATCAGGACGGCGATTTCTTATGAGGTAAAGCGATTTGTACTGGTATCTACCGACAAGGCAGTAAGACCCACCAACGTCATGGGAGCTACCAAACGTTTAACCGAACTCATCTTGCTGGCTTATTATCAGAAACAGCTGAGGAAATTCCCGGCTAGCGGTGATTCGCGCTCGAAACAAGATAGAAACACAAATATAGATGATTACACGCTCGAACGGCCTGAAACAACATGTATTGCTGTCCGCTTTGGCAATGTCCTTGGCTCATCCGGATCGGTTATTCCACTGTTTAAACGACAGATAGAAAGAGGCGGCCCAGTTACCGTCACTGATCCTGAAATTACCCGTTACTTCATGTCAATTGAGGAGGCGGCCCAGCTCATTCTTCAAGCCGGGGCAATGGGGTGTGGTGGGGAGATCTTCCTCCTGAAAATGGGAGCACCTGTAAAAATCCTCAATCTTGCCCATGACCTCATAAAACTAATGGGACATGAACCAGAAACAGAAATAAAGATTACCTTCACCGGGCTCAGACCTGGTGAAAAACTTTATGAGGAACTGATTACCGTTGGCGAAGGTATTGTTTTGACAGGGCATGAAAAAATAATGGTGATAAGAGGTGATGGACCGGATTATGAACAATTGGAAGAAAATTTAGCAGTTTTGAAAAATAAGGCGGAACGCCATGATGCGCGAGGGATTAAGGAGGTGTTGAAGATCATGATCCCAGAATACAGCCCTGATACAGGGGCAAAAGCAATCATTAAATCGCCCTTTATTGACATACGTGAATTACAAAACTAATGCAAGCAGAGTCCCTTTCACGCTTAACAAAAGGGTGATCGCTATTGCACAATTATCAACCCCGCTGAATCATCTGTATTTTTGTTTTAATGACCTTGGAGCTTGGTTTTTTATTAAAGACATGAGTCCGTTGTTTAAATAAAGATATGAAGTATGGTCGGTTATTGTCTTTTTGGTTGTATTTATACCTCCGATAGAATGAGGAAAAATGAAAAAAAATATTCACAGCACAGCGATTGTCGACCCTTTAGCCAAAATTGCCGAAGACGTTGTAATAGGACCTTTTAGTACTATTCATGCAAATGTTGAGCTGGGTAGCGGATGTAAAATAGGCGCCTATTGCGAACTCGGTATTGAGTCTTCTCTAGGTGATGGATCTCCATTGGTTATTGGAAAAAATTCTCTAATAAGGTCACATTCTGTATTTTATGAATCCTCGTGTTTTGGTGAGAAGTTGGTCACAGGACATCGAGTTACAATTAGAGAAAAAACTACGGCAGGAAAAAATTTACAAATAGGAACACTGGGGGACATACAAGGAGATTGTGTTATT
>JAAXWV010000299.1 GCA_013334845.1 Candidatus Roizmanbacteria bacterium
CATTTCAGCTCTTCACCTATTATGCTGACTGAACCTTTGCTGTGAGAAAAGTAATGAATATACACTGACTTCTTCTCTTATTGAACAACGACCCTAAGGGGCGAAGCCCCTATTTCATATAAAATTCAGAGCGTATGTGTAGCAATGAAAAAATACCGTTCAAACACCCGGATTAACTTGATAAACAACGTTGTTAGGATATTTACTCTTAGATGTTGAGCCAGCAAAACTTTCTTTTAAAATGGCATAACCGCTTGGCGATAACTCATACAGTGGATCCCGTTGCTTATTGTGTTTAGATAGCAGAATGTTCTTAAATCCAGCATGCTTAAGAAGTTTTTCACCAGATCGGGTATGGGCAAATGCAAAAAGCGTTCGTTCTTCGCTTGGAGGAAAGCTGGTAGATACGAATTCTATGAATTTAAGTAGCACAATCTCTTTTGCCACAATAGAGCTGAAACTGTTTTGTGTAGGATTTACCATAATTGAAGCTACATAAAGTCTATTGGCGTATTTATTCTGATTGTACGGAAGAATGGAGTCGACACTAAGGTCGCGCTCTTTGAGTTTTCCATCAATGATTCCTCTTGCTGCATCTTCAGTCAGAGGAAAAATATCGAAAAATCCAATAAGTTGATTTTGATCGCTCGTAATTGCATTAAATATAGATTGATTTTTCTGTCGCCACACTTTGTATTCTTCATAATTGATGCACCATTTATCTAGGCCTCTCCTGACAATTGTATTTGCCTCATATGCAATGGATTCATCAAAAGGTGTAGCAAATTTGACTTGTTCCAATGCCTGTTTGACAGACAACGAAACCGATCCTTCATCGCCTATTGCATTCAGTTTGGAGGATTTCAAGCCGGTTTTTGGATATACCTCTGCCCAAGCAATAATAGCACAAACAATCACAGTCAGCAAAACAATAAAACAAATCAGTTGCCATCCAAATCCTATACCAAAAGCTATTTTAAGACCGACAAGGGATGTGAGTGTAGCCCCAAAATAGGTTGAGAATTTCTTAATAAATTCAATCATAGTAGATTACATACCATGTATTTAGCTGATTCACCATAAGAAGCAAGTTTGTTCGCTATAATAGAATCCTTCGATACTTGAAAACCATACCGGCACCAAAGAACATCAGTGCCATATACCGAAACCAAAGCAAGAGAAGAAATTGCCATCTTCTTAGCAAGCAGCTTGATGTAATCGACATATAATTCGGCAGCTCTATGACCTCGAGCTTCGGGAAGAACAACGACGTCATGAATATAAAGACACTGTGGCGGTTCGGGAAGAGCTCTGAGAAAATCATCCAAAGGAGGTATTGAGTAGAGTACCCACGGGTGTGTTATTCCATATCCAACGATCTTATGGTTCAATACGAGTTTTCGACATCCTTGAGGAAACAACATGACTTTCTCTTCGAAAACTTCAGGCCTCTCGGGAAGACTTGTATGAATCCGATCTGCAATTTTATTAACGTCCTCAAGATCGGAAGCTTGAAACGGCAACCACTCCAGTTTATCACTCATTGTTTTCCATCTATAGTTTATAATAATGCTATAGTTCCGTTGATGTTCCCCCGTCTATGAGGCAACCTTCTTATTGAAAAATTCCTTTTGCTGACCTTGAAATTCTTCTGAAGTGAACTGTCCTAATGAGCTGTGCGGACAGATTGAATTGTATCCTTCTGCTAGAGACCGATAACTTCCAGAACATGATTTATACTCATACATTTATCTCATAGCCTGTCGATAATTCTCTGGGTCTTTACTTTAACAAGTACTTCATGATATCGGTAAGATACCTTCCTCAGTCCAAAAATTTATTTACGTTTACCACTTATTTCACCCATATAATACCCTATTCTTTCAAGGACATCTTCAATACATCTTAAACGCATAATTAAATCATCATTACTTTTACTAGCAATAATGAATACTGCGGGACATTGTTTAATAGCGATAAATATCTTAATCAATCACTGTTTTCGTATCATGTAGCTCACTGCGCTTGTCGTCACTCCCAACTGCCGGGCGGTCTCGGCCATTGAGAGTCCATACTCACCGGTAAACATTACAGCAAGAGATTTTCTCAACGATGGCAATAATCCACTCCGGCTCCCTGATCGAAAAAATGCAACGGAAATGCCGGCACTCTCACAAGCTTCAGCAATGTCATTCCGCACCTGTTCCAGCCGTTCACCTGCAGGAAGCTGATTATCAACAGACGCTTCGGCCTCTGCAAGCAGCGATTGCACAAACTCCCCGCTTCCCAGAATCCGTTCATCACCCTGCTCCTGCAACCCCCGTTTGCGCATCGACAACACTTTTGAC
>JAAXWV010000060.1 GCA_013334845.1 Candidatus Roizmanbacteria bacterium
GAATATGACCGCATTCCCCCTCATGGCCACCAAGCTCAAGGAATATCTGGGTGATCGGTGCAGTATTGACTCAGTCGCCATAGCCTCACCGGATCAGGGAGGAATTGAACGTGCTCGTGAATTTGGAAAATGCCTTTTCAATACTGATGAATTCGATCTTACTGTTGTCGAAAAACATCGCGATCAGGAACATAAGCACATGTCGGAAGCTCTCGGACTTTATGGCAATGTGAAGGGAAAAACTGTCATTCTAGTAGATGATATGATCACTTCAGGAGGCACACTCATGCATGCTGCTGAACTTGCACTCGAGAGAGGGGCGAAGGCAGTAATCGCAGCGATTGTCCACCACGACTTCTCAGCAACCGCACCTAAAAAACTACAGGACTCCAAACTGGAGGCAATAATTTCTACCAACTCAATTGCTCTCAAGCCAGAGCAGAATATTGAAAAGCTGAAAGAAGTCTCTATCTCGCCGATTATCGCTGCGGAGATTGCCACAACGTTCCAGAAGTGACGTGGCCCAAATATACAGCTGGTGGAGGAGGGAAGATTATTGTTCTGTTATGTCCTGGTACTGTTTGGTCATCATATTTCGGAGGACAATTTCTTTTATCTACTGGGAGCTGAGTAGGAGCAATAATTTCAGCTTTAGTCTCTCCACTTTCAAGAAAAAATCTACTTGGCCCTTCTTGAGCTGGACATAAGAATCCCGGCATACGTTTACCCGGCTGCTTATCAGCGGGAGGAATTCTTCTTGGAGTGTCCGGTATCCCTGCTTCTCTATTTGCCATAGATCCTAATTATATCACACCATATCAAAACTTATTCCTATTCTCAATCGCCTTGCGGAGGGTCATGTAATCGGCATATTCAAGGTTGGCGCCGATGGGCAATCCATAGCCAAGACGAGTCACATTGAAAGCAGCTCCTGATTCGTTTTTTATCTCATTCAACCGATCACGTAGATACATTGCTGTCGCTTCACCTTCCATATCCGGATTTGTCGCAAGAATAATTTCCTTTAAATTCGCACCTTTTTCTTTAACACGGCTCAAAAGTTTATCGATGAAAATATCCTCGGGCCCGATATGGTTGAGGGGATCAATCCGCCCGTGAAGTACATGATAGACACCCTCATATATATTCCCCGTTTCAAAAGAAAGCAGATCAATCACATCTTCTACCACAGTAATTACGCCATGATCCCGTTTATTGTCCGAGCAGATACTACAGACATCATCCTCTGTCAGGTTCAAACAATCAGAACACCGTTTGGTACGAGCCTTCAACTGCTGTATATGACGGGCAAAGTCCTGGAGATCCTGATCGGGTAGACGGAGCAAATAAAAAGCCAGCCGATTAGCCGTCTTTTCCCCGATTCCCGGCAGCCGCTCAAAAAAAAGCGCAATTTGTCTCAAACTTGCAGGTAACGTAGCCATAATATAAAAAGCACCAAATTCCAGTAACCAAATGACAAAACCGTGTCTGTCATCCTGAACGGAGTGAAGGATCTTACTTTTCCAATGTCCTTTTTCGTCATTGCGAACGGGTGCCGTATGGTACCCGTGCGGCAATCCCCTTGTATCAAGGAGATTGCTTCGTCACTCGCTTCGCTCGTTTCTCGCAACGACAATTCACTGGATCCCGATTTTCATCGGGATGACGATGACATCTTTTGAATTTCAAATTTAAAATTCCCTCATATCTGTATCACATCCACCACGATCAACGGATGACGGCCGCGAGCTTTAAAGAAAAACTCTTCCATGATCTGTCCCACTTCCTTTTTCAAGGCGCTCTTATCACTCAGTCTTCCGACACGAGGGAGGAGAGCAGACTCAACCTTCTGTCCTGCCTCTTCAAAAATTCCCTGTCCTTCCTGTTCAAATATAAATCCTCTCGACAGGATTTTCGGAGTTGAGACAAGGTTGCCGTTATTGTCGATGATCAGGAGCGCGACCACGATACCTTCTTCCGACAACGTGTGGCGATCACGAAGCACGACACTTCCCACATCTCCAACACCATAGGCATCGACATAAATCTGTTTTGTCTCTACTTTTTCACCCGTTTGTACCTTATTCTTGGAAAACCAGAGAGTGTCACCCTCATCAAGCATATAGACATCGTTTTTTTCCATACCTAAATCCACTGCAAGCTTCTGATATTCCCGCTGATGACGAATAGTGCCGCCGATCGGTACACAGTACTTCGGATTGGTAAAACGCATGAGGAACTTCAGATCCTCCTGACTTCCGTGTCCCGATGCATGTAGTTGATCAGCAATGTCCGAATATATTACATCAGCTCCTTTGAGCGTAAGATCTTCGATGAGTGCATAGACTTCGTTTTCATTTCCGGGAATTGGATCTGAGGAGAAGAGTACCTTATCTCCCTGTTTAATCTTGATGTTTTTATTTTTATTATTCGCCAGCTTGAAAAGAGCAGAGCCATACTGCCCTTGCGATCCGGCACAGATGATGCACACCTTGTTAGGCGGCAACTGCATTACCTCTTCCTCTTTTAATAGGAACTGATCCGGTATCGGTAGATAGCCAATATCGTGAGCTGTGTTGCTATTTTCTTTCATAGAGCGTCCCAAAAACACAATCTTGCGATTGAATTTGATAGCCGCTTCTACACATTGCCGAATACGGGAGATATTGGAAGAGAATGTCGTCATAATAAACTTTCCCTTCGTGCCCCGCATCTCGTCTTCAAATGTCTGTCCCACAATTTTCTCAGAGGCGGTAAGTCCGGGATGATCAGCTCCAAGTGCATCGGACATAAGCGCCAAGACACCTTCTTTTCCTGCCTTTGTAATTTCATAAAAATCAGGAAGCAGACCGTAGGGAGGCGTCAGATCAAGTTTAAAATCAGGCCCGTGATACGTGGTTCCTACCGGACTTTTGATAAGAATATGCATCGAATCCGGTATGGAATGAGTGATAGGGATGAAGCGTACGGTGAATCCGCCAAACGTATAATCCCTGCCGAATTTGATTACTTCCATATGAGGCACTCGCCCCGCTTCTTTAAACTTATGTTCAAGAAACATGGTGGTGAGTTTGCTCGTATAAATCTGTGGTTTCCCAAGCGCCTCATAGTGATATGAAGCGGCTCCGATATGGTCTTCGTGGCCATGGGTAAAGAGTAGTGCCCGGATTTTATCCGTTTTGTCTTTCAAATAACTGATGTCAGGGATGACAAAATCAACCCCGAGTTCTTTCTCTTGAGGAAAGCCGATACCACAATCAACGATGATTATGTCTTGCAGAGCGTCGTTCTTGTAAAGCTCGTAGACATACATGTTTTTAGTAACGCCGACCACCCCTCCAAGAGGAATAAAATGTAGTTTGTAATTATCCATAAATATAAATTGTTAATTCAAATTATTAATTGTAACTGTCCTTTTTCATCCCGTTCAGCGGGATCGTTGCATTGGTAATTGTCATTGCGAGCGGAATGAAGTGGAGCGTGGCAATCTCCTTGATAAAAGAGGATTGCTTCCTGCAGGCATTTCGTTCGCAATGACGTCAATTTCCAAATTTATTAATATCTTCCCTCCTTCTTCCGTGATTATACCATCTGATATACTTTAATAGCTATGAGCATCTCCGAAGAATCTGTCCGCACAAAACTTGAAGAAGTGCTCGATCCCGAATTACATATCTCGATCGTAGATTTAGGACTTATTTATAATATCACAATTCTTGACAAAAAAAAAGTAAAGATCCTCATGACCCTCACTACCATTGGCTGTCCATTGTTTGATACGATAGAGGTAGATGTGAAGAATAAAGTGGCCGAATTAGGGCTAAAATTTGAGGATATTGAGCTTGCGCTTACCTTTGATCCGCCTTGGACACTTGAGCGGATGTCAGAGCGGGGCAAAGCAATTCTTGGTATCTAATATGCAAAATCCTTTTAAAACAAATAGAGCATTGCGCATCATCAAAAACCCTTTTGAGCAGGTGGGTGAGGTTTTGAAAAAAGCAACGAAAGAGATGGTAAAACAAACAGTACAAACATTCAGTCCGCTTGAGCTTATCAAATCAGCGGCAGGCATCGAGCTTAAATCAGAATACCTCAAACGCAAACAACAGGAAGATGCAGAGAAGAGGATGAAAAGCGAGAAAAATAGTACAAAACTGAATACGAATAAGTTGCAGGAACAATGGGAAAAGACAGATGAGCAAAAAAAATTGGAGATGGCACGCGACTACTTCCGCAATGTTTCCGGCTGGGATAAAGAGATAGAACGGCGGGATGCTCAAAGAAAGCAGATGTCTCAGCAGCAACAGCAACAGGCACAGCAGCAAGCCCAACAGAAGAAACAGCAGCAACAGCAATCCGGTGGCGCTATGCCTCAAGGTAAAGTACGTAAAAGCATTTTGGGAGGGAAAAAACGGAAAGCCAATGTAGGTATGGAGCAGCACACAGAGCTCAAAGCCAATGCGAGTAAGGATTAAGTCCACCTTCGTCATGCTGAGCGTGACTATGGCGAGACGAGTCGGAGTGGAGAGAATTGGACTCTCTACCTCTCGGTCCCGAACCGAGCGTTCTACCGATGAACTACACTCCGTATTTTTTCCGTTCCCTTATTATACAAGATAAATTTCCGCACCACTATGCACCCAACAATCATCATTGTCAACGATCTGATGCAAAAAGGATACCGGTATAAATTAGTAGAACCGGAAGGCGAGCACTTCGACCCCGGATTTGCCCCCGGACTTACCCCGAAAGAGATGCTCAAACTCGGTGTCTTTGGCGGAAGATATATGACTGACTGCCGCGACGAATTTCCTCCTGACTGGTTTACCCACGCCAAACTCTGCCACGAATTTCACGACCCCCATCTCAACTATTTTCAGGTGAACGCCAGCCAGCCTCTCTCAGTCTGGCGACAAAAAGGCTGGATCTACCCCGATGATCCACGCGGCTGGTTCCAGTGGTACTGCCGATACTATCGGGGAAGGAGAATAGAACACGAGGATCAGCGACAGATTAAGAGATGGATTGCTATGAAGCGCCATATTGCACAGATTAAAAAACACTGTGAACCGGGCGATCACGATTGCCGGCGCGTCCAGCGCCAGGCTCTTCTTCACTGGGCATACGACAGTAGGGCATTGTGACAATATATCTCTTCCATTTTCTCTGTTAGTGTAGTAAAATACGACAAGTTTTAATCTATATGGCCGTCGAAAAACAAAATCATCGTTATTCTCGGGAAACATTCTTTTACACTCCTGGGGGAAATATACGAACTACTCCACATGGCCGAATAGCTACTTTATCGCTTATAGGTATTCCATCGACCATCTTTGCTTGTGAACGTTTGCGTGTAAATGACGAGCTGAAACTGCATAAACCATTATATTTGGGTGAAAAAGTAGTCCATAAGACGGGTCCGAATCTTGGAGCATATACGATATTAAAGTTTGAGCGTTCGGAATCATCTGTTATTGCAACTATATTCAATGGAAATCATACTGAACAATGTGATGTTCAAGATTTGAAATCCAGCTTCTCTCGAACGCTTGGCCCTATTAAAACCCGAAGTCTCGATGTGCTCATGCCCAATGTTCAAGCGATAGGTATGCAAGTAGAAACTGGGGATTTATCAGAAGAATTTCATATTTTAGCGCTGCAAAATGAAAATAAAAAGATGCTATTGAGTATAGGTTTAAAAATATCGGCTACCGAAATAGATGAAAATAATGAAGTAGCAGGGATTGTAACCAGAATAATATATGCCAATCGTCTCTATCCCGGCTACCCATATACCGCGGAAGTTCTCTCCGATGGCAAGATATATACTGTTGATGCTGCCGCAGCTAAACTCACTCCAGTAGCCCTCAGAGGAATACGGTCTATTACTTAAATACCACTAACCCTGATACCCTCTCTTGAAGAGGAGTTGAACGCTCCATCTGAATAACAAGATTTTTCACTGTTTCTTCAGGTTTTATCCCGTCTATCATATCTATCGCATTTTTACCCCACAATTGCTTCGTGGCACGGCAAATTGGATCAATATGGGACCTTCCTGGGCGATCAATAGTACCCGTTACTGGACTATAAAATCTTATTAAGTTACCCTCGCCTGAATATACGTATGTGGCACTTAATTGATCAGCATGCACAGCTACCATCATTTCTACTCCATCTCCATAATACACTCTTCTTGCCGAGTCATATGTGCCATGTCGTAATCCGTTCCGAAAACCTATCTGTATAGCTAAGCCTTCTGGGGCGGGCACTTGAGTGTATACTCCCGAAGTAATAGCACATTGCATTTCCTGTGTTTTTACTTCCAAAGCGCGGGGTACTTGCGTGACCGTCATTTTTCGCTTCTCATCAGGGTGCACAGCACTTACAGTTGTAGTCAACCAACCAGGCCATTTATCCCGGTCAGGCAAATGGCCCTTCATCGCAGGATGAATCAAACCTACCTCTTCTAATATCCAATGGTCTACGGGAAATTGAGGTGCTTCTAAAACATATTTTTGTGAAAAAAAATCCGAGTCTTCGGCACACCTTTTATACGCCATACTAACACCATACATTAAGACTGCATCCTGGCCGGGTGTTTTCCCCTTGAGATCCCCAACAACCGGAATATCATGCTGTGATAGATGAATAGGGTATCTATAACTCCGTGTTTCAAGCACATAGTCCGAAACTGGATAGCCTTTTATGTCTGTTTGTCCAATAATTTTTTCGTTTGCCATAATTCTCAACCAATATTCAACATTATTTTGTCGATACGGAAACTCGCATCAGTGCAGATATGCTATAATCGAGGGTAGAGTATGAAACTTTACAATACCCTCAGTAAAAAAATCGAAGATTTTGCTCCTCTCAATCCTCCTGCTGTGACAATGTATTCCTGCGGACCGACAGTCTATGATTATACACATATTGGACATATACGCAAGTACGTAATTGACGATTTGCTCAAACGCTCCCTCGCATATCTCGGCTATAGCGTCAACCATGTCATGAATATTACTGACGTCGGGCATCTCACCGGCGACGATGACAGCGGCTCGGATAAGCTCGAAAAGGGGGTAGCTAAGACGGGTAAAACAATCGAAGAAGTGGTGAAGTTTTATACCGACTTCTTTTTTGAGACGATGGACGCAGTGAATATCCAACGGCCCAGCCACATTCCCAAAGCTACCGAATATGTCCCTCAGATGATTGAGATCAATAAAAAGCTTGTTGAGAAAGGCCATGCCTACGATACTGAAGAAGCTCTTTACTATGATGTTTCAACCTTTCCCGAATACGGAAAACTTTCCGGACAGAGACTGGAAGACAAAATGAAAGCAGTCCGGGAAGAAGTCTACGAAGACAAAAATAAGCGGAACGGAGCCGATTTCTCCCTCTGGTTCAAACGCGTGGGGCGCTTCAGTAACCATCTTTTACACTGGCCGTCACCGTGGGGCGAAGGATTCCCGGGGTGGCACATTGAATGTTCGGCAATGGCCATGTCTCTTCTCGGCGAGACAGTTGATATTCACACAGGTGGCATCGACCATATTCCCGTTCATCATGAAAACGAAATTGCTCAGTCGGAAGGAGCGACCGGAAAACAGTTTGTGAAGTATTGGCTCCACTGTCATATGCTCAACGTTGATGGCGAAAAGATGAGCAAATCGAAAGGGAATTTTTACATGCTGAAAGATATAAAAGAGCATCATATAGATCCCGTTTCGCTTCGCCTGCTTATTATGCATACTCATTATCGCCAACCCATGAATTTCACCTGGGAAGCTGCACAGGGAGCAGACGAGGCGTACCAGAAACTAAAAAATTACGTTCTTACCTTGAAAAGCCAGACCCAACGTACCATGCTCTCGGAAGAGAAATTGCAAAAAGTAGACGAGTATCGCGATCAGTTTGCACAGGCAATCGGCAACGATCTCCAGATGTCACAGGCAATGGCAGTCGTATGGGAGATGCTCAAAAGTAACATCCCCTCAGAAGACAAACTCGATCTGCTGTACGAATTTGATCAGGTACTCGGCCTTGATTTGAAAAACGTAAAAGAACTAGAAGTCCCTAAAGAGATTATCCAACTCGCAGAAGAGCGGATCAAAGCCCGCCAGGAAAAAGATTTTACCAAATCCGATGAGTTGAGAAAACAAATTGAGG
>JAAXWV010000300.1 GCA_013334845.1 Candidatus Roizmanbacteria bacterium
TTTCGAGTTTTACACTTTTGGTCATATGTTGGAGAAGGTTGGTTCCCTCCAGATGGCAGCTTGTGCACCCATTTTTCCCGTGTGGTGAAGCGCCAAAGCTAGCTGCCGATATTTTATCGCTATGACATCCGAGGCAATCCATCGGGTCGACAGCCATTCCTTTTTCCGCAAAGCTTGAAACCGGGCTAAGCATAAAAACAAACACCAAAAGTATTAATCCTAGATTAAACCTGTACATTGTCATCTCCTGTTTTCGTATTGTTTAGATCACCCTGCAATATATTGGTTAAATACGCCAGCGTTGAGCCTTTGTTATGGTTGTTAAACCGGAATTCCATTTCTCGCATAAACAGGTAAAAATTTTTTCTAAATCCGCCATGATATTTAACCAATCCCTTTTTGGCAAATGTCCAAAATGGGTTGGTGGCGTCAGCAATATTCTTTTCAGTTGTGGAAAGAAAATGAATTCGATCCAGATCCAGTGAGTCAAATGCGTTCTGCTCTCTGGCGTATATCCACCCAATAATATCTGTATTTGCAACCGTAGCTGTCTTGCAAGGAGGGACCGGCTGAACGAAAAGAAGAGAAATCCCCTCCACGTTTCTAGCAAGGCAAAAAAGAGGTTTCATGCCAGGGGCGAGTCCTTTACAGTCACAATTATAAAAAAGAGCCGGGTCGATCGTTGCTGTGCCAAACGTATTGATGGCCTGTTTTTCATTTGCTTCTGAAACGGTTCTTCGTAAAAGATCATAATACTTTTGGATAGTTTTGCTATTTAGTCCCATTTCTGTTGCAGCTGTTGTTGCCGGAGTCGTCTGGCAAAAACTTAGCGCAATGCGTTCCAGTATTTGCGGCGACAGTTTGCTTCTGTGGCTCGACAAAGTATATTTTTTGCGGCAAAAGGCACATTGCAGACGATTGTCTTTAAGCGTGTAGTGCTGCAAACTTCCGCACGCAGGGCAAATTGTTTCTTGTATAACCATGCTCTGCTCTCAATCTGGTCCGTTTATCTGGTGTGTCATATGAATAGACGTAAAAAAGACAGGGAGAAAAGACTTCCCCCTGTCCATAGAATAATTTACTAACTTACAAATTTGAGACCAATATGGCTCAATGCAGGCCATGCAACCGAGAGGCTTGCAGCTACGGCAAAAAAACCTGCTACAGTAAGAACTTTGCCAACATATGCCCTGTCATCTAAATCGGAATAACTACTTTTCGCTTTCATTATAATACCCCCTTTGTATTGTGTTTATAAGGACAGAATTAGTTTAACAGACTTACAACAGCACTACCTAGACAGGTGGCTGACCACAAGAAAAACGACCCGACAAAAACAGTTACAACAGCGATCCCACCGATTGTTCCCTTTGCTACAGTTTCTTCTACCAGGCTTGAGTAATTGCTTTTTGCTTTCATGGTACTTCTCCTTTTTAGTGGTTTTGACTACGGAAATTAGTTACACGAGCAAGCTGTTCATTAATCTGGAAGCGTGATTATCAGACCCATTAATTACATTGATGCCCGAACCGACTATTGCATCTTTAATATTTTTTTCCGGATCTTCTCTGCAAACAAGATTTACTATACCGTTATGCTCCAACCATCCAGTTAATGTAGGCTCAGCTTTATTGTCCCACACACAAAGACTTACATCCAAATCTTTGTCTTTTGCATGTCCATTCTCTATAATAAAGTAGATTCGTTCATAACCCACTTTAGCACGATAGAGACTTCCATAATAAGGTACTGCAACTTTTCCGGAACCCATGTGAATTCTCCGCTATTCATTGTTTCTATGGAACTTTATATTCCAACAAGCGTGCCAATTCATGGTGACTACGTAAAATAATAATAAAACTTATAATTCCGATATGTTATGAGTTGGTGTGTGTTTTGGGTGTGTGTTGGATATAGTAGCTGTTTCAAATGCAACATCGTAGTATGGCGAGATGCTCTGTTTGTAACTACTTTAAATAAAAGATAATTATATGTTGCATTGTCGACTGCGCAACATAAATAAAACAAATACAACAGGCTGTGGCGGCCGCCGTTCTTCTGTGGACCTATTAAATAGATTACATCCGGTTCGCTGAGTAGCAGACTGGCTAAGGAAGAAAATCTATGATTATGATAATTGGTTGAAATGATAACGACTGCAGGAAGAAGGTTTCAGATAGCGGGGTAATGTCATCGCGTCATGTCTGAGTTAGTTGCTGGTTGTTTAGCTGGGTTAAGTACTTATTGCATATGAATGCGCATGGCTGCAGCATGCAGGGACAGAAGCTCAGCCCTCTCCCGGCAACAAGCCTAAAGCTTTTTGTAAGTTAGCTGA
>JAAXWV010000301.1 GCA_013334845.1 Candidatus Roizmanbacteria bacterium
ATTCAGGCACAGGCGATCTAACGATTATATCCTGTAACGTGAGTATCAATAGAGTTTAAGGAGAACTATGGCACTAGAAAAAGAGATAGCTTTAGACAATGGGATTTCAGTTGACTATATAAGAATCTCAGATTTTCAAGGCAACAAGGAAAGCTGTATTATTACAGTCGCATTATATGTAAATAAAAAAGCCAGGGAGAATGGACGAGGATGTGTGGAGCAAAGAAACATTCGACTTGTCGGAAATGATAATCCACTAAAAGCAGATTGTGTTTAATCCATGGGAAGAAATGTATAATGCACTAAAAACTATTTACATCGGCGCGGTTGATTGCTAGAATGACACCAAAGGAGAAAACACTATGAAAAAAATATCAATTTCGCTAGAACTTTTTAACGCACTTTTGGGGTTTGTAAAGCAGCAGCCTTGGATTGTTTCAAATGACTTGGTGGTTGCCATGAGCGCGGCGGCGCAGGAATATAACGACGCAAATAAACCAAAGGAACCTAATGAGCCAAAAAATCCTTGACCATGTTTTAGAATACGGAAAAGAAATACTAGCCGCGATCGGCGTGGCTCTTGTTTTCTTAATTCGTTTCTTGACAAAATCAGGAATTTTGATAGAAATAGTTAGGGTCGCAATGTCGCGACTGTTTAACAAAGGAGAAAAGAAAATGGACGTAGTAACAGGAAACATTGGAAACGTTGGCAGCTATGACGTTGATCTTAAGGGCGGCTGTCTTGTCGCTAAGGTTTCTGCTAAAGACCCAAGTGGAATAGTTGGCGGCGATCTTTCTGTTTCAATCAGTGCAAAAATAATCGGTAATCTTATTAAGGCAAAAATACCAGGCACTGTTGATGACGCGATTATTGACTTGATTATTGCTTCGATAGAAAAGCTGTAATCAACAAATTAAAAAAGGGGATAGGCCGGAGTTAATAGCTTCGGCCTTTTTTATTTATGACAGATACAGCAAATCCAATACTAGACAAAGCTGAAAACATATTTAAGAATATTGTGTGGGATAACCTCGCACAAGCTGGCCTAGTCTGCTTTTTCGGCTATTTCTCTTTTCTAAATGTTCCCGTAATCAAGCCCGTGTTGACTTATTTAATGACTGCGTTTTCTGACTTCCTATTTAAGAATATAAAACTTGCGGTTGATCTTGAGGCTATTGTTTTAATGAACGCCGCCGCTAAGAGTGAATATAATCGGTCTATGGTAACACTAAAAATAATCCTTCATGAAAAGGGGGCTGATTCAAATGAATTTAAAATCGCTAAAGAGAACGCCAAAAAGTCTTTTGCTAAGTTTGTTGGCTTTAACGCTGTGTAGTTGCGTTTCGCTGCCGGATTCGCGTCTATGCTCCGTTGCTGGCGAGTTATCTCAGGGGGCTATTTGCTCAACCACAGTAAGTCACGCCGATACAGAAATGACACTAGACGAATTTATCGACTTTCTTGAACCTACAGATACAAGAGGCGGCGCTGTTTGCATGTCTGGTGACGACTGGACAGCCTTGAAAACAGCCATTGAACAGCTATGTCGAAGGATGGGAAATAAATGCACCTACGAGATGCGTCAAATTATTTCTTTGCATTTCAACAAATCAAACATACAATAATCTTGTAATCTGCTTTTCTCCTTTCACCCAAGGCCGGACTGCAACGGCCTTTCTTTTTTCTAGTTTTTAAAATAATTTTCATGCTAGCATTATAGTTATGGGCAAAAGATGGACGAAAAAAGAACTCGATTCATTGCTTGAAACGCTAAAAAAACACGACAACCTTTTTGATGTAGCAAGGGAACATGCAGAGAAATGGAGCAATAATCGAAGCTACAAATCAATCACAATGTATCTTTTTTCTCACGGCTATAGCTGCGGCGGTGAATATTTAAACAAGCCCGACCTTGATAAAAAAACTGATTCCCTAGAGGAAAACATTAAAAAGCTCAAGGGGAAATCTGTCGAAGAAATTTGCAATAAATTAGACGTTTCACCCAAGAGAGTTGTTGAAAAAATAAAAGAACTAACAAAAAAGGGATTTCAGCTTGATATCGTTGACGGGAAGATTTTAATTGATAACGTCCAGCGATACGACACTCGCCCAGTTACAAAAACGCTAAAACTAAAACCGTCAGTGGGGGAAATTAAAATCGGCGTTATGTCCGACCTTCATTTCGGCTCTACTAACTCCCTGCCGGAATACGTTGTTGATTTTGTTGAATACTGTTATTCAATAGGAATAAGAAATATTTTGATACCTGGCGACTTAGCCCAAGGGATTAAAATGTATAAGGGCTGGCAGAATGAGTTGCTATATC
>JAAXWV010000061.1 GCA_013334845.1 Candidatus Roizmanbacteria bacterium
GCCGGCTCCTCGCGCCGAAGCCTCCCTGATCTGGCGCAATGCGCTGGACGTCGCCGGGGTCCCCACCAGCTCTCCCTCGGTCCGACCGGTGGCAGCTCGTCGCTGTCAACATAGGCATAGGCACTATGTTTATGGATCGACTCGAAGCTTTCCACCCCGGCCGAGAACCAGATGATGTTCGGATTGGCCAGGGCCGAGACCGCCACTTTTCGTACCACGTCCTCGACAAACATTGGGTTGTTGAAGGCTTTTTCCGTCACGAATTTTTCATCCGGCCGTTTCAGCAGGGCATACACCTCGCAGGACGCCGATCGCTCGATCATGGTGATCAGATCCTCGACCCAGATAAAATTCTTGAATTTCACATTGAGGGTGACCTCCGCCCGCTGATTATGGGCGCCGCCGGCGCTGATTTCCTTTGAACATGGACAGAGGGTGGTGACCGGAACGCCAACCGTAAGGATAAACCCTTCATCGTCACCGATCCCGCCGGAAAAGGTGCAAGTGTATTCCATAAGGCTGTGGGTATCGCTGACCGGCGCCTTTTTATCGAGGAAATAGGGAAAGGTCATCTCCAAACGAACGCTTTTCGCCTGCAATCCTTCTTTCAACCTGGCGAGAATGGTCGAAAAACTGGTAACTGACAGCTCGCCCAAATAGTTGTTGAGAATGGAGGTAAAGGTCTCGACGCAATTATCCCTGCTGCCGTCCTGGAGACGGGCCTGCATGGAAATGGTGGCAATGGTACTCTGTAACTTGCCGCCTTTTTCCTTGACTCTGATCGGGGTCTTCAGGCCTCTCAGGCCAACTGTCTGGATATGCATTTTCCCGGTCAAATAACCTCCATGCCATGAATTCGGAGAGAATTGTGGTGCTGCGGTAAAAAAGAGGCCGAACTCTTCGCTAAAAAACATATGGAAATCGTTGTTTCTTACCCTTTTTACAGCGGTTCGACAATACTCTTGGCCGGCTTTTTTTGTTTCAGCAGGGGAACCTTGAAAAACCGAAGTGAATCCAAATGATTCTTGAGGCAAGAGTGCTGAATTTCATCGGCGATATATTGAGAGCCGCAGAAAGTCTCTTCGCCATTTCCTTATCAATAGGCCGGCTTTCTGTTTTCATGCCGGAAGCTTCATAACGGATTACTCCTTTAGCCAATCACGAAGAATCGCATGGACCCGTGATGGCATATCCGGGTGATTTTTATGGACTGGTTGCATGGTGGTAAGAAATGAGCCGGGCAAAGCAGGATAATCAACCGCGTCCCAATCTTCCTGAGCAATGCTATCGGGTTTGTTTTTTATACAAATCTTTGTACCCCGTCAGATTTTGAGCACAAAAAAAAGGGCTACGGAATTACCGTAACCCTTTGAATTTGCTGGTCGGGATGAGAGGATTTGAACCTCCGGCCCCTAGTCCCCCAGACTAATATTAATATTGTTCACCTCAATTATCACCTCTTCATTTATATTCAAATGTATTTGACATTACGTAGAAAATAGCATATTTATCTAGTCATAGATATGCACTGTTTTTCATGCTAATTAAAGCTGTTTTTGTACCCAATTTTGTACCCCGAATTAAAGCAATGAGGTGAATAATCCATGACACTTAGCGATCTTCAGATAAAGAAAACTGCACCAAGAAATGACCGTTTTGAGATTTCAGATGGAAAAGGTTTGTCGCTTCGAATTATGCCAACCGGTAAAAAAACATGGGTTTTCAGATATATGATTAGAGGAAAGGCCCGGCGCATGACGTTTGGCACATATCCAACGATATCTTTATCCGTTGCCAGAGAGATGCATTCTCTTGCTATGCAGGATATAGAGCGCGGCAATGATCCTGGTTATAAAAAGAAGGCAGAGGACGCGGCCCGAATTGCGGCCCCAACTGTGGCTGATCTTCTTGGAGAATTTTGGACTATTGAGCTGGAGAATAAAAAAACAGGCAAGGATATTAGGCGGCTCATTACTAAGGACGCCTTACCGGTGTGGGGAAATCGTAAGGTCGTTTCCATTACTCGGCGTGATGCTGTTGTCCTGATTGATAAAGTACGGGAGCGTGCTCCAGTCACGGCCAACAGGCTGCAGACTGTTCTTGTAAGGATGTTTAATTTTGCTGCCGAGCGTGGAATATTGGAAATTTCCCCCTTGGTTGGAATGAGAAAAAAACCAGAACAAGCACGGAGTCGTGTTTTGTCCGATGAGGAAATTAAGTTGCTTTGGTCGGCTCTTGATTTCGACAACATGGCAGTGGACATTTACCGGACTTCAAAGTTGGCTCTGAAAATGATCTTGCTTTCCGGCCAGAGACCAGGCGAAGTGTGCGGCATGACATGGGATGAGATCGCAGACGACACTTGGAACATACCAGCCGAAAGAATGAAAGGAAAGAATGAGCACACTGTGCCACTACCAGGTATGGCACTGGAAATTCTTAAACAGGCGGAGATGTATTCAGGGCAAAGCCGTTTCGTGTTTGCCTCTTCTCATAAAGCCAATGAACCCTTAACCCCGCACGCTCTTTCAAAGGCTATTCTTCGCCATTGGCAGGAAATCGGCTTTAAAGAACCATTCACGCCGCATGACCTGCGGCGGACACTTCGAACCAGGCTTACAGAAATTGGCGTTGACGATGTGGTTGCCGAGCGTGTACTTGGTCATAAGCTACAAGGTATACTGGCTGTTTATAATCATTATGGTTACGACAAGGAGAAGCGACAAGCGCTAGATAATTGGGACAAGAGACTACGACAAATTTTGAGTATTGAGGAACCCAAAGAAGGCAAAATCATTCGACTTAGGCAAGTTGTATAATCCGTTCGAATCCTGAGCGATCCAGTATTAAAAACAGTGTTCCAAAGGCCGATAACGTCGAAAGATCACCTGCAGAGCCTCCGCAATAAACTCCCCACCTCATTGAAACCATAATTTACAGTCAATTTATCATCGCAGTTTTTTAATCAAATCTCAGCGAAGTTTTGTATTACTTCTTTCTCAAATGCGGCGTATAAAGGTGTTAGCAGGAGAATAGCCCTGAGACACTTTTTTTATAAACATTAAAGAATGGAGCAAAAAACCCATGAAAAACAATGTGACAGAGCGACAGAGGATAATCAGAAAGCCAGAACTACTTAATATGATAGGCTTAAGCGATCCGACGGTTTGGCGAATGGAAAAGGACGGCAAATTTCCGAAACGATTACGGCTAGGAGGAAACTCGTGCGGGTGGCTTGAGAGCGAAATTAACGGATGGCTTGCTGAACGTGCATCGGCAAGATAGAAACAACTAAAAAAGGAGCTTAAATAAACATGAAGATGACAAGAAAAGAGGTAAATCAACACAAAATCTTTTGCAAAATCCTGCGAACATTCCGGGTTATTATTATAACCGCTCCCGACCATGGCGATGAAGCAAATGGGTATTTTAACGATGAGCAAACCGAGGAAATTCTGCATTTGGAAAAAGGCACTTTAGACAAATGGCGAGAGCAAAAAATAGGTCCAGAATATACTGAAATTGACTCGGGTATTCGATATCATCTTTGTGATATCCTATACTTTTTCAAACTTAAGAACAATCTTCATTAACTGGAAAATTTATTAATCGAAAGAGTTCCAATCTCTTTGATTATGCATCGGCAATAAGATACCCAACTCGCCGATAACTGTAGAAGAAACCTTACCAATACCGATCAATGAAACGACAGATCAAATATAGGCAGGTTTTTATAGATTCAAACAAAATACTAAATGTAGAGCAAAGAAAAAACGCAAATGATTAAACCAAAAATAATAAGAAAAATTGAATCAGCTCCGGTATTCGATGATAATTTCCCAGAAATTCTGGATGTAATTTATTCGATAGATAGAATACGTTTCATTTCTCTAAATTATGTGAAAGAGTTGAAGGGATCAATTCCCGAGAAGCTACTCATGCAGAACTGTACACCCGATGGCCGATCTATCGTGTCGCGGCATAACAGCAAAAAAGCTCGGCAATGGGGATACCGATCAATACTGACTGCATCTGCATGTAATGACGACTTTTTCGAGATTATACGCTGTTGCGATCCTGGCATTCTCAGCCATATCCAAATCGCATGCGATCTCATGTTTGCTACGATGGAAGAAGCGGAGGAGTATGGACGATGGCACGATAAAAACGTAGAGCGATTATATAATCGTTCACAATTTATGATAAATACAACAAAATATCAAGGTAGAGAAGGGAAGGATGGGGAAAAAAAGCCTAACTACGATAGAAGTTATCATAGGATCAGCAAACTTACTGGTATGCCTTGTTATCACATAGAATTCACATTAGAGGGATCAACGATCATAAAAAGAACATTACAGATCAAAGATCATTGTGGATTAACAACAGCTGAAGAAATGTACAAAATGTTAGAGAATAGATATTTGAGAGTTAAAGGTACAGGATTGAAGAGAGGGAGAAGGTATGGAAGTGAATATATTCAGGTTTCTCAATATAACAGAATAGCTGAGAGATTGAAAAGTGCTAAAAACATTAAATGTAATGATATCAACATGTAATAATGAACTGTACAGCATTGTTATAGCGCCAGGGAACCAATTACCAGGTTGACGAGTTAGTTTATTGAAACAGAGACCTTTAAAGTAAAATATTTTTAATCACAGAAAAAGATGTCGAACCGCGATTTTGCCCAGTGTCGAAGTCATGTAGTGCCTAACTTTTATTCAGCTATGGATTTATCTATATATAATTATTAAATACCGTATGTTAGTTTATATATAGCATTTCGTTTTAAACCGCATTAATGCCGTCAATTTTCAACGCATATACCAACCCTTTGTCACCCCTAGCTGAATTCAATAAACGTTTGGTGGCGGGCCTGTAAAGCCGTTTAAAACCATATTTTGGTTTCGGCTTTGCGTTGCGCTATGGGCCAATTCATTCGCAAATTACCTTGTCGGTAACAAAACACCAAAATCATTCAATAGCTTTTTTTGGTGTTTTGTCGAAGTTTATATATAAACAATATCAGATAGATAATTGTTTTCCTTACGTCCGGAAAAACTCGGTTTTCACTTTTTCTTATTGGTTTTTGGCTCTGTTAGTTCCAAACGGCTGGCTAATGCTTCGAGTTTTTCAATTTGAACGTTCATTGAAGCAACTTCCTTTTTAATTTCATCTTTACGTTTGCTGCATTTCGAGATGGCAGATTTCCTGATTTTATTGTTAGCCACTAAGGATTCCAGCTTTGAATCTAGAAATACAGCAATGTTTTCTATTTCATCCGGGTTTTTGATAAAATCCAAAAGCGATTTTTCTTTCTGGTCATCCTTGCCAAAAATTAAATCTCGTAATTTCCTTACGGATAATTTTTCAGCAGATATTTGTTTGGCGAGTTTAATCTTCTCTTCACTGTCATCAATGGGTAGCAGTGCGATTTTATGGGAAATACTAATTTTGGCATATTCCGGGCTGCCTGCCAATTTTTTTTGATCTTGAACTAAACGAACCGCATTATACAGAAAAGTTTTTTTAGGCAGCTCTTCACCTTGCTCGGATCGTTTGTCGATTTCTTCGGTTAATGATTTGAAAATAGCCCACTTCGACGCATCCTTTTTCTTTGGCCCCTTGGAAAAATCGATAGCATTGACATCATTGTTATAGATTTTTTTGATAATCAGGGTGCCAATCTTAATGTAGATATCGGTCAATTTATTATCAAAAATATTTTTAATTTCTTCGATTGTAGAATCAACCAACAAAACATCTTCCTTGGTTAAAACAACCAATTCGTGGGTATCTGTTGGCTCAAGTTCCTCAACCGCTTTCTCGATACCAGTGAAATTTCTTTTTTGCATAATCTGCTCCTATAATATTGAATGGCTTTAAATTAATCACAACGATAAAGATCAATTCACTCTGATATCATTAATCTTTTGTTGGATCAAGTCCAGGATGAATATTAATAATAAATATTTATGTGTTTGTATTAATAAATGTGGGAGTATGGAGGCAACATCCAAAAGATTGTTGATTATATATCGGAACGTTGTATTCTTGAAATTTACTCATCTTGTGATAGGCAAATTATGAATATTTACAATTCCTTTCATTGAAAAAATGCGGACTACCTGTGATACCCCGAGACAAAAAAAATGACCTGTTTGGCATCAACAATAGACACGAGGATATGATGAATAAAACAATAATTTTGATCGTAGCGATGCTATCTGTCTCGAATGTTTCAGTTGCAAAAGAGTTATATCGTGCTCAATCTGCCGGCGATCAAGGCTCATACTATATTTTAGAAAGCAAGGAACTGGAGAATGGTATTTTGCAAGTATTGAGTAGTCGAGTAGGAAAAGGGAATGCTTATACAGATTTTACGAAATTAAAAGTAAATTGCATAACAAAACAATACTTTGAGATAGCAGGTGGTGAAGAAAACGGAGCAAAAGATAACCCAACTGAAGCACTTAAAGATAGGTCAAAACAATCTAAATGGACTTCTTTAGTTATAGGTTCCAGTAAATACGATCTTGTCGAATTTGTATGTAAGAAGAAGAAATAATGTTATGCCCATCAAGACAAATTAACTCGAATGCAAATTCCGTTGCGCTCCAAAGTTTCCGGCGAACTTCACGTTATGATAAGAGGATAAAATTATGATGAGTGAGTCTGATTATCTATTTCATAAAATAGATTGGTTTTCAGTAGAAAGACATCAAAAAGATCAGCTTAAAGCTGAAGTAGCTTCTTATAATGAAAACAAGCTCCTTAATACCTCTGTAGATGATTTGTCTAATTATTTTAAAGAAAAATATAGCATAGAATTACCATCCTTAATGGTCAACTCAATAATCGCCAGTCAAAGCGAAGCAAAAATTGATGTTACTGATGACTTCAGATACGGTCGAAGCCTTGACGGACGCCGTACATTTGCAGATGGCAGCACCGTTGAGATTCAAATACCATTTACAGGTGAAGCAGAAGCCCTACAAATCTCTCCAACTACTTATGATTCTGCACCACCAAGAGCAATAATTGCCAATAATACACTGATATTACGCTTCACAGGTATCAACCAAACATCAGAAAAGGTTAAAGCAGATATAGACCGAAGCATCCAAAGTATTCAAAAATATCTATCTTGGCTTCGCCCAAATGTCGAGTCCTTAAACTCTTCTCTTTACAGTCTTGCTCATGAAGCCATTGAGAGAAGGAGAGAGAAGCTCTTAGCAAATCAAAACTTAGTTGCATCGCTTGGTTTCGCTTTAAAGGAAAATCCAAATGTTCCTAACACGTATACTGCCCCCAGTGTTAAGAAAAAAATAAAACCAACGCCTCCTCCAAGTAGTTCGGAGCCATACAAACCTGAGCCATGTTTATCAGAAAAAGACTACAATCATATACTTGACGTCATTCAAAACATGGCTTCAGTTATGGAAAGAAGTCCTGTTGCCTTCTCAAATATGGACGAAGAATCTTTAAGAACCCATTTTCTTGTACAGTTAAATGGCCATTACGAGGGGCAAGCAACAGGGGAAACTTTTAACTACAATGGAAAAACTGACATTTTAATTCGTGAAAACGGAAAAAATATTTTTATTGGAGAATGTAAGTTTTGGGGTGGGAAAAAAATATTACTTGAAACAGTAGATCAATTGTTGAGCTATAGTTCATGGAGAGATACAAAGGTTGCCATATTGGTTTTTAATAGAAACAAAGATTTTTCCAATGTAATTGAAACAGCACATGAGACAATGCAAGGTCATGAAAATTTCAAACGAACAATTGGAAAAACTACAGAGACCTCCTTTAAATATATTTTTTCCCATATTAATGATCCAAATAGAGAGATGATCATCTCATTGTTACTGTTTGATATTCCAATAAAAAAATAGATTCATAACCAGGCGTTCGAGAGGGACGCGCTGATGGTGCGTCCCTCAACTCCGCGTTAATCCTCAGGGAGAGAGTTTGTGCATTACGCGAAATCTAAGCGCGAGAAAAAATCTATATGCAATCTCTGCCGAGAGGAAAAGGCGCTCTCTTGGGACC
>JAAXWV010000302.1 GCA_013334845.1 Candidatus Roizmanbacteria bacterium
CAAATTAATCTCGTATACTGAGATTAACTCGGTAATAGCAGTTGCTATTACCTTTAAGAAATCAATATATGCAACCACCTGATCGGTGTTGGGCCAAGTCATATTAGTTGAAGGGTGAGCTATTTGATTTCTAAGCTCAACAAATGTGTTTAATTGAGATGTAGCCTTATTTTTTGCCTGGTCAGCCTCAGCGGTTTCAAAAAAAATCTGAACTTTCGCTTGTTGCCCTATTTTCTGCCAGATATCCTTTACGCCAATTCGCTCAAACAACTCTGAAAGCGTAGACGCTCTCATGTTTTCATAAGTAATAGACAAACAGGAAGCGTTGATCTGAGAGAACAACTGTGTCTCATCCAGATTACTTGCAAGGTTGGAAATAAAAGCCTTAACCCCTCTATCTGCGTGACCATATTTTCGAGGATTGAGCATTACTTCGGCAGTGAACTTAATAAGATTTTCTTGCATTATCTTAGGCAATTTATAGAAAGAGCCAACCCTTGTCGCTATTCTTATACAAAGATCCTCGAAAACAGTACGAACAAAGAATTCAAATCGACCGCCTAAATAAAGCACAATAGTCCCGTATAGCACGTAAGTATCTGCGTGACATGACCTAGCTTGATTATGAATAGATTGAGTTGCCGTGAAAAATGAACTTTCTAATTCCTGTACTGCAACATCTAAGTCAATGCCAGCAAATCCTTTGATTTGGTCTAATAATTGAATCAACTTGCGGACACGATTAAGATCTTGCTCAAATTCAAGAAAGATAATATCCATTGTCTTTACTCGCCCTTCAAAATACGCTTTGCTTCTCGTACTCTATCTTTTATTGCTTCTACTGTATTACCACGTCCAATCAGAATTTCATATAAATCTTCGTCTGCAAGAGCATTATTCAAACGCAATTGCAAATCACCGATAGGTTGTTCGGTATTGAATTCTGGTATGAGGCTTATAGCGACTGTAAGAGCATCATATAGAGGGCGACTTAAGCGCCCAGTATTAGGTAGTCTAAAGGGGTTCTCAGCAAAGGCTTTACTCAATTTAGTGAGACTTGTAATAAAAAGGTTCTCCAAAGCTATAACAGCCTCGGGGCTATCCTTTTGATGACGCTCCATACAGTTATCTAGTATCCGCCTAAGGGAGCCTTTTAAATCCATCTCAATCGTTTCCTTAATGGCGAAAAATCGGAGTACAAGTTCTGAATCCGCCATGGTTTTATATAGAGTATTTCGCATTAATTTTGCTGGCGGATCATTCTCTTCATTAGGTGTATGAGCAGGAATCCCCCAAAGGCTAGTGAAAAGAGAATGTCGTGCTACACGGCGAACCATTCGATTAAATTCACTAGGATAAAGAGCATTTCTGATCTCTTGAGTGTTCAGCTTAATACCACCAGTATTAAGGCGCCGAAATAGTACCATTCGGACATCGATATCTTCACTCGACTCGGACTTTCTGGTAGTCTCAGCTAGTAGAACAATAGCCGATATCGTTCTCCTTAAAAGGCCACGCTGAATCGTTTCTGGTAAATCACGAAATCGATGGTCATTTAACTCTTTCCAAAACTCAAGTTCACGCAGCGGGTAGTCATTTTTTAAAAAGGACTGGATAGCCTCGAGTCGCTGCCTTCCATCCATAACCTCATATTGGTTATAATCATTCTCAAAAAGGAACAAGGGTGGTATTGGTATGTTCATCAGGAAAGACTCAATCAATCGAGAACGTTTTATAATATCCCAGCGATTGCGCCGCTGATAAACGGGGGACATATTAATGTAGGACGAATCAGACAAAGATGTTCGTAATGTATGAAGAGAAAAATCTATAGTAGTTCTTACAATACGAAGTTGCGATTCCGCGTATTTAGTGACAACATCTTTAGCAGGAGTAGTATCAACTGGTTGAGTCTCTTCTGATTCAAACCAATCTTCTACTTCTGTTTCCGTAATAGTAGGAAGAGCCTTATCGTCATCAGTAGGATTAGTCATTTGAAGAATTCCTGTACATGTAACCTTACTACTATAGTGGTCTAGTATACCACATATTCATTCACCTGTCATTCGCCAAGGTGCGAGGTAAAGTAGCCGCCCAACGCTACGCCTCAATTGCGCCGCTGGCAGCTTCGCTAGATGGCACCACGCGACGGCACGCAACGCACATGAAAAATGCACCAAGTTTGAGGCCGCGCCAGCGGCGTCAATTGCAGGCGATGTTGGGCGGCGGGTTTACAGGAACATGGCTTATGTGGCATAGCCATCAGGATTATATCCAGAGAGTGTCAAATTTTTTTAGCAGGTTGGTTCTCTTGCTGC
>JAAXWV010000303.1 GCA_013334845.1 Candidatus Roizmanbacteria bacterium
TTGCCCATGACGAATCTCCATTCTTGGGTTCTTCTGTTCCGTAATATAATTTATGTTTTACATAAAATTGTTCTATCTGTGAAGCTGCATTTTGTGCAACTTCTGCGTCTAACATTCCTGGATGTGATGCTGTCTCTATACTCATATATAAAAATAAATTGTAATAATCACAAAAAGCCCCGCTTTGCGCGGGGTTAAATTAGTAAAATCCATAAGAAAACCCGCGCTTCAACATCGCATACAACAACACAAACAGAACCGGATTATCGTATCTACAATATTCATAACTATTTATTTCTAGCACCTCTGACGCGAACTGAATTCAACCCATAAAAAAAGCCCCGCCTTGCCCTTCCGTAGCTCAATGAGCGTAGGAGGGCTTGCGCAGAGCCTGGTGATTGTTAAGTTAATTACATATCAAGAGCCCCGCGCATTACCACGGAGCAACAACACAAATGTGTGTGTATTCTTGACATGAAACCTATGATATATAAGGAATATTCATTAGTCAACCGATAATTATATTAGTCTTGATTTATAACTAAACATTTGTGAGAATGATTTAATGGCGTCAACAAAATCTAAATCTGCTCGTTTTCCAACCCCATTATTTATTTGGACGATGATAGTATTACTTTTCCTGTTTGGTATTGAGATAGGCGTCAAGATAGGTTTAGAAATTACACCACAACAAAATAGCGTCATCGAGTATGTTTTGATTCAAAAAAACACTTCTTCACAGATTCCCACTTCCAAACCCAATGTCAACAATAAGTATATTTGTCCAAAACAAGCATGGATCGATTGTATGCCGGGGCCTGATAAGCCAAAAGCTAACTGTGAACCGGCATTTTTGAAATGGGCAAAAGCAAACTGTCCCGGATTTGAAGGTGTAGCATTATAATAAGCGTTTGTCGACTATAATTCTTCTATGACTAAAGCGATTCTCTGTGATTTTTCCAGAACTCTCATCTTTCCCAAAGATCAACACTACACAGGTGAACTCAATGTATTGAACGATACGATGAAAACCCAACCAGACTACAGACCGGAAGACTACTTTGAACTCAATAAGGAAATGCTGGATTATCTGTCTCAACTGAAGAAAAAAGTACCGCTCTATATATATACCACCGGGATACTGCAATATGAACCTGTCTTTTATGAAGTGCTCAATACCGTATTTAAACACATATTTACCGAGTCTGAAATAGGATACAAAAAAACTGATCCGCGTGCTTTTGCCAAAATCGCTAATTTGATCGACATAAAAACTGATGAATTAGTTTTCATCGATGATAACGAAGTTAATCTTGATGCGGCTGCACAGGCTGGAGTTACAACAATCAAATACACAACTGCTCATGCTGATATTGAAAAACTTAAGTCCTTTACATCCGAAGGGTGATATTGCCTCAAATTTTCATGTCTTCAACACTCTTTCAGTGTAAAACACTCTGGTTGACAAAGCTCTTCTGCGCGAGTATGATAACGATTAGACCTATGAGAAACACTGTTAATTCATTCTTTTTCTTTTACTTTACACCCGAATATGCGGGAGAATGATTTATAACTTTTAAAATCACAAAGCCCCGCACAAGCGGGGTTTTTTAGTTGGCGAAGTCCGTCATCCTCGCGCACGCGAGGATCCAAAGTATAAATTGCCACTTTTCAAAAATATAAATGTGATTGCCCCGTTAGATTCCCGCGGCCGCGGGAATGACGATGCAAGATACATTTACAAATTTACAAATTCACTTATGATTGCCCGGGAGGATTTATTAAAAAACAAACCGTTGATCATAGCGGGCCCTTGCTCCGTGACTTCACGCGAGCAGATATTTTCCATTGCCGAAGAAGTACAAAAATCCGGAGCTCATGCGGTGCGGGCTCAACTCTGGAAACCCCGCTCCCGTCCCGACTCATTTCAGGGAGTAGGGGAGAGTGGCATACCATGGCTCAAAGAACTGAAGGAAAAATTAAACATACCAATTGTTATGGAGATCGTTGCCGCAGCCCATTTACCCCTTATCGCTGAAGTGGCCGACGTGCTGTGGGTAGGCGCCCGCAATATGCAAAATTTTGAACTTCTGAAGGAAATTGCGAAATATAATAAGCCTGTAATTCTGAAGCGGGGGCTTATTTCGACGGTGAAGGAGTGGCTGGGAGCAGCCAAATATATCGGCGAGGAGAAGGTAATTTTGTGTGAGCGGGGAATCCGAACGGGTGCTGATTCTATGCGATTTACGCTTGACCTTAACTCAGCACTTGTAGCAAAACATGACCATAAGATGCCAGTGATTATCGATCCCTCTC
>JAAXWV010000304.1 GCA_013334845.1 Candidatus Roizmanbacteria bacterium
GTTGTAATATCTCGACTTTTGCAGTACCTTGACAACGGAATAGCCAAACAGATTGCAAAATAGCATGGGAACTCTGTAAAATGGAATAAGAACATCTTCAAATCGGAGGTGAAACATGTTCCCTTTGGTTGAGTTTCCTGAATTGGTGCAACACTACGCGCCATTTTTTACGGATGTCTTCTCTGCGGATGCGCTAATCGAATTTGAGCGCTACATCAGTGGTCTGATTGTCTCAGAAAATAAAACGATCGACGGGATCAACCGCCTGTTTGTAGGAGAGAGCCGAAATCAGAGTTCCCTAAATCGCTTGCTTACCAAGAGCCCATTTAGTCTGGATGGTTTGAACCAGGCACGAATGAATGTTTTGAACAGCAAACCCGGAACCCGGCTCAAAAACGATGGAATACTGAGCGTCGATGATACTTTGCTCATCCATTATGGTCAGGATTTTGAACAAATCGCCAAATTATTTGATCATGTCAGCGGTAGCTACGTTTGGGCACACGACCTGGTTACACTGCATTACAGCGATAATGAGACAGATTACCCAGCTTTATTTCAGCTCTGGAAACCAGTCGAGTTGGAAAAGCTGGAAGCCGGTCTGCGTTCTGCCAATATTTCCATCAAAGCTAGCAAAGAAACCCTAAAAATAACTGATCCCAGAAAATGGCGTGGTTATCTAATGGGAGTGTGGCAGCGACAACAGAAAAAGCATCCTGATCTACAGTCACTGTACGACAGCAAACTGATTATCGCGCAAGAGTTGCTTCAATCGTGGTATCGTGATCACCCGGACTTGCACTTACCGGTTACGTTTGATAGTTGGTTTACCCAACCCGCTTTCTGTCGTTTTATCGATCAAACTCTGCATTTGGCCTACGTTGGGACCTTATCAGAAACAGATAAGATCAACTTGCTATCCGGCCAAATCACTCTGGAGCAGTTCGCCAATCGATTGAAGGAAGAACATTTGGCTGCCCTCAAAAATGGTGGCAAGCAGATGTTCCAGAAAAACACTATCCATTTCAAAGGCAAGAACGAGATCTACTACAGCTATTGTAAGACCCATCAAATCCATGGTTTTAGCAAACAACGCCTGGTGATCAACTATACCCGGGCTGACCTGTCGGACACCCCAACTTTTTTCATCAGTAACCGTTTGTTCTGGCAAGCCAATGGTATCACCCGTATCCGACGCCATCGCTGGCCCGTTGAAGTCTATCATGAGGAGGCCAAGGCCGAAGGACTGGACAAATATCAGCTACGAGATTTCGACGCCATTCAACGACATGTCGCATTAGTCGCCGTAGCGTACAGCTTATTGCGTGCAGCCCAATATGACTCAGACCTTCATATAAAACTTCAACGACAACTCAAAATAATTCTTGAAGGCAGCCCAGCCGCCTGGCGTCGATTCTCCAAAGCGCAAAGTTTGTGGTGCCTGGCTTTGTTCCTGAGCGCTGGTTTGACACAAGGGCAACCCTTGCAGAAATTGATGGATCCGCTGATCCACGCAATGTGCCCGTCATAATCGAATCGGTCATCAAACGGTTTGTTTCTCTCACAGAACAACTGGTGAGACGGGTTTGTGTTGCCCAATTCTGACAAAATAACGAGAGTTGCAACATCCGCAACACTGTTTGGTTATTCAATTTTCAAGGTGCAAAAGTCGAGTAGAAAGACTACCATTAGCATTGTTGAAAATAAGGTAAAAGCCATCCCTTATAGCTTAACCACCCCTAATTTTATTCGACAATAGCAAAGTAATCGCTCAGCCTTGCATTCGTAGCTGGTTTAACCTTGCAATTATCAACTACTTTTATTTCCATTGCTATATTTTTAAGTTTCCAAGGTCTGGTAGGATCTGTATCATTGATGTACTGAAGGATAAATTGTTCGTCATCGATTGAGCCTGAACGTAATTCTATTTCATCAAAATCAAACATTCCGCGTTCGGCAAACCATACTGCATGAATTGTTGAATTCTCATGATTTACCACGGTCGCATTCTCAGGATTATCAAGAGAAAGAACCACTTTCGTTACTGGATAAAAACAGCTTTCTTTATCCGATGCATGGCAGATTCTACAAGCATAATATCCAGTACGCATAACAAAACCAGTTTTCAATTCAATAAAAGAATATTTGGTCAAATGCTGTTTGCATAGACACTTTCGCCAAGACAATTCAAGGTTCTTCTTATTGGATTGACATATTTGGGAAATTGCGATCAGGCTTATTTTTTTTACATTTTCATCATCATCATTCAGACAGCCTTGAATATCTGGAATAAAGCGAGTATTGCCCGAATAGGC
>JAAXWV010000305.1 GCA_013334845.1 Candidatus Roizmanbacteria bacterium
ATTCTGATTCAGCGCCGGATCCTGATTGCCCATCCCTCGCCCCAGCAGCAATCCACCGCCTGCTGGATCCTCCAACAACGGCAGCGCCGTCGCATCTATACGCCTGTCATTTGGCTCAACTTCGAAAGTAAAAGAGGAAAGAATGCCTGAATAGCTTGTCTGAGCAAAAAGATCTAATGCAACAGCGGCCTCAATAGAGCCAATAAAAGATTCCAATTCCCAGTCTCCACCTGCTGGAACTCCACCAGTCATATCATCTGAAGCAGCGATATCGGCTCCGGTCATTTGCGAGAGTGCCTCGATAAAATGCTGACCTTGATCACCAGCACCGACACTGCATCCATAAAGAAGCAGATCGCCGTTTTCATGCAGGGCATTGCCAATAAGCGAAAGCTGCGCTGCATAAAAATCAAGCTTGGAAATGTTCAGCTCGATGGAACCAATAGTGATTGAACCGGGAGCTCCGTGCGAGATGATTTGAATAGAATCATAACCACTTTGACCAGAGAGAGCAGTGACTATCTGTTCAATACCATCCCGGTTGGCATCGAGTACCTGATACTCGGTACCGGAAGTAAATTGTGAAATAAGAAGTTCCTTATCATTAACGCGACTATCAATAAATACCCGGTTTATAGCCATGATCAAAGTATGTGTGATTATTCAAAACATTGGAATTAGCTACAAAAAAAATAAAAAATGCAGACCCATCCCTCTCGATAAGTATGAGAAGAACTGTATCAAAAATTGCAACAGTTGTTGTATGACAAGAAGAAAAGAGAAGAGCCTTCAATCAATTGCAAAAATGCAAAAAACAATAAAGGGGCAACTCAAAATCATTTACATAGGAACAACATCGCCATTGACAATGAAATCCGTATGTCCATAACAAAAATCTACACGGACCTCAACACCTCATTTTTGTAAATGAAAAATCAGGTGGCAAAAATTAGACTTCAGCCCGGCTAATAAGATCAGAAAGTTTCAGATGCAGCGCGTCAGCAATCTTGGAACAGTTGGAAATGGTGATATTTTTTTCGCCTCTTTCAACGACTCCAATATATGTCCTATGTAAACCGGATTTTTCTGCAAGAACTTCTTGTGAATAACCTTTTCTGCATCGTTCCGCACGAATATTACAACCGAGCGCTATCAATAGACATTTATTGATCCTTTTATTTTCTGGCATCACATCAATTTACCTGCTCGTTGTACACAAAAAAGGATGCTATTACGTCAAGGCAATATTCGTATATACGGACATACGGTGTCTTGTTTTTTATATATACATTATTTTACTGATTATTTTCGACAAATAAAACAGTCTATAGAATACATCCCATATCCTTCTCTATGACGACAACACATTTATTTTAAATATCTTACATTGTTCAATTACCTTTGACCACGATAAGGCATGTTGATTCCGTTGCTGATCAAATCCAGCAAGATGGCTTTAGGATTACTGTAAGCTCAGACACCCCCAAAGAGAATTTCAGGGCTGCAAAAGCATCGTGGCTCTAATGTCTAAACTTTTGCCCCGAGGAGTGTAATCAAAGGATGACATCACAACCCAACTGAGTGGTGTTTAACGTGAGCGAAAATACTACAGATTGGTTGTGACCGTAAGCATCAGTCATGATGGCAAATAAAAATCCTGCCGTTTACGGCTATGAAAAGATGATCAATCCGTGAAAGCAAGTTCCAGTTACCTCTATCGATATCAGTTCATGCCGAAGCTTCCCATATCTCTATAGTAACGGTTCAGCTGAAGATTATCTCTGTGTTCCTGAATTTGATGAGTTTTATGCAAGTAGCAGCAAGAGCTGAAGCAAACAATGTGGGGACATCAGCAATGACATCGCCGATTTCCTGAAATGAACGCTGCGGGTAAGGTGACAACGTGAAAACTGTGGCGCTCTAAAGGGAGCAAGGGAGCTGTACCTGCGAAGCTTTTGCCTGCAATGCTCTTATTGATCAAGCACCGACCATGGCAAAAGTTGTTTGCTTTTTCTGCAAAACATTCAGGTCAGCACCACCATCTTTTCAAGGCGAAGCCGTGCAAAGCAAGCAAAGTAGTGGTACTGATCCTTTTTTAATGCATGAAAATTCTCTTCTTCAGGAAGACGTACCATCCGTTACAGCCTTCTGGGCGTCATCTTTCTTCAGAATACCATCTTCAACCATCTTGTTGATCGCCTGTGTAAGCTGCTCATGGGTACGAAGCAGCGCAGGCAGTGAAAGGGCCAGCGCACCGACTGGACGAATATTGGCTTTGTCTTTTTCAAGCTGTGTGATATTGACAAGATCAAGA
>JAAXWV010000306.1 GCA_013334845.1 Candidatus Roizmanbacteria bacterium
GGAACAGTTACCGCAATCCAAGATCCAATTATTATCGATGACTATAATCATGCAATTCGAGCAGATCAAAACACCATTGGGACGATCACAACCAACATCGGTAACAATGCTCCTAGAAATGGTTACAAGTTGATGAACAGTCAAATGAGGATCCGAAAGCTTACTCCTCGCGAATGCTGGAGATTGATGGGAATCGATGATACCGACTTCGATAAGGCATCGAAAGTTTGTTCAAACAGTCAATTATACAAACAAGCAGGAAACGGTTTGGTTGTGGATGTGTTTGCTAAGATCATAGAAACAATGGTGAAGAAATGAAATACCCATACAAAACTGTTTACAAGGATGGAAGAAAGATTGACGAACATCGTGTAATCATGGAGCAAAAACTAGGAAGAAGGCTTGGAAGGTTTGAGTTTGTCCATCACCTAAATGGTGACAAAATGGATAACAGAATTGAGAATCTCGAACTTATTGAACCAATTGATCACGCGAGACTCCATAACCAAAAATATGAAAATAAAGTTCTATGCATTGTTTGTGGAACTAGGTTTGAACCCCACAAAACAAAAAGGAATCGAGCTAAAGTTTGTTCCAAGGCTTGTCTTGATTCCGTCAATCTGAGCAATGCTCAGAAAAGGAAAATAAAAATAAACCAGTATTCGTTGGAGGGAGCATTTCTAAAAACTTGGGACTCAGCTAGAGATGTTCAACGTGAATTAGGTTTCAATGAATCAAATTTATGTACCTGCTGCAAGAAGAAAATTATGTCAGTTTATGGATACATATGGAGATATGCAAATGAGAATGAGATGACAGATCAGAAGGAGGAATCATGTTCAATCAATCAGTAAAAGAAATTGGCAGACATCAAGCCAAACAGATAATTAAAGTCAGACATCCAATTGGGAAGTACTGGCTTCCTGAAGAGAATGGAAAGTTCGTTGGTATAGATAATTCAACAGGTGATGCCTGGACTGAAGACTTCGATACCAAGCAGGAGTGCCTAGAGTGGCTTGAGGGAAAGTTTGAGATGAGTGATAAGCATGATTAAGGCGGGATTTAAATTCAAGGTCTTATGGCCTCAAAACACCTCAAGTAAAACTATCTTCAAGATTCGAGATTATGATAAAACCAAGCCTAACGATAAAGCCTATGTCTCCGTCATGGTGGATCCCATTGATCTAGTTGAATACGATGAAATCGAGATCCTACACATCAATGGTTTGACTGCTTCAATCTACAAGGAGAAACTTCAGATCACAATGTACGCTGAAATCAAGAAGGTTGGAGCGTTTATCTCTAAAGAATCTCAACCAATTGCCCCAGTTGAGGAAGTAGTTTTCGATGAAGGTCCAATGGTAGAGTTCCTATCTGACGATCTTCCGTTCTAGGTAATTGTTATGGAAGCAAAGGATTTGAAAATAGCTCTAGAGAACTATGACCACTTCGTAGCTTCCGTTGAGCGAGTGAAACTTGAGTTGGAAGACCTTGATACTAAAAGATTTAAAGTCGGAGGATGTATAGCGAAGATACCGGAAAATCCTAGTAGAAGAGAGGAGGTGATTCTCAATAACTTAGAACGATTAACGATCCTTGAAAAGGAACTTGATTATTATCAGAGAAATGTTGATATGGTTACGAACTTTATTGAGTCACTGGAAGACACATCTAATGATCCGATTAAAAATATTGTTGTTGATAAGTACATTAACAAAATTGGAATTTATGATCTTGAGATAAAGTACAAGGTCGATCGAAAGACAATTTGGAGAAGGATAAACGAAAGTTTGAAATCGTCAAATTAGGAGAATGCCCCGCGTGGCAATGATTTATGCGTTATTATGTTACTGGAATATTCATCCCCTATCCCCCCGATAGAAGAAAGATACTCCAAAAGACCCAGCTAAACAGTTGGGTTTTTTATGAAAGGAAATCATATGACTGATTTAGAAATATTGAGCAACCGATTTGAAAGTCTCGTTATTTATGATGAAGTAAACAAAAAAGAATTGGTAGTTATTACAAAGAATGACATCGTAATCTCCAATTCTAATTTGCTTGTAAAGCTGAAACCTAGTCAGGACTAATTACTTCTTGTCTTTTGGCGGGCAAGGGTCATTACCAAAACTATTTTTATTACTAATTTTACCATCTTGATTATGTATTACAAGCTCGGTTTTCTGAGTCTTTGCAATATCTGTTAACAAATTCCGGCGCCCGGGCAATCATTACCAGCTGCTTCTGCGCGGCCGTCAGCCGGAACATCAGCGCGTTCGGGTCGAGCGCCAATCTGTACTCTTCCAG
>JAAXWV010000307.1 GCA_013334845.1 Candidatus Roizmanbacteria bacterium
TTTTTACTTGTTTTTTCATATAAGCAGGCCGCAGAGTTAATAACGATTCAGTGGTTTCTGAAAAAGTAAACCAGACAATTTGTTCAATCTCACGCTCCTGGTAGCCATCATGAGAAACAATATCGATTACTTTTACCGGGAGCTTGTGATTAGTCACGAGTTTGTGCAATGAATGGGCAAACTTCGTTTTGTTTATAAAAATAAAAACGTATTTATTATGCGGCGAATATATAAGTTTATCTAGTACTTTATCTGTAACATTGATAAAAATATATGCAAAGAAATGGGAATTCTTCTGGGGAATTTTTGGGGTGACAAAAACATCGTAGTCGTATTTTTGCAAGGTTTCCTTGAGGAGGGTAAGTCCGTCACCGTCACCGTAATTATCGATGATAAGGATTTTTTCCTGACTTTTTTCTATCTCGGTCAAAAGTTGCATGGTATTTAATAGTATAATAGTGAAATGTCCCCCCATGATAAGATAATGCAATTTGACTCGAATGTCCCACTCAAAGGTGTATTTCCAGGAACTGTGGTGATGGCAGGTGGGTGCTTTGATATCTTTCACTATGGTCATCTACAGTTCCTCATCGAAGCCAGACGTGCGGGAGATAGTCTTGTTATTGCGCTGGAACCAGATGATTTTATTACGCAACGCAAAGGTCGAGTCCCTTTTCATACTCAAATGCAACGGGCATCAATTTTGGCTCGACTCGATATCGTTGATGCGGTAATCCTTCTCCCATTTTTTACCACAGACAAAGAGTACGACAAAATGGTAACCATTATTGCTCCTGACGTGATTGCGGTAACAGAGGGTGATGCTAAAATTGAGCAGAAACGAAAACAAGCTGAACGGGTTGGAGGTGAAGTGAAAGTAGTATGCGGGTTGTTAGATGGGCTTTCATCAAGTACAATAGGGAAATATGAGACAGTATCTCGGAATCGAAATGACGGCGGAAGTAAAGGATAGTCTAAGCGCTCAGATCTCAGATCTGCAGCACGATTATGCTGTTTTTCACTGGACTTCTCCAGAATCATACGCAATTCCTCTATTCCACTTTGGTTCGGAGTCAGTCGAGGAGCTCACTCCTCTTATTGAGGATGCACTATTTGAGCAGCCGGAATTTGTCCTCTATCCACTCCATCTGGAGATAGCCATTTCCCGTAATATTCTCATTTATCTTACATTTTATCGGGAAAAAGCTATGGAACAGCTCGTCGCTAATGTTGCTGACCATTATATCCCCGGGAAAAATTACAGTTATGCCCCCAGTATTACGTTGGCCACTTATAAAAAACCTTCGAAACAACAGTATTTCCATTTGAAGAAAAAATTGGAGCGAACCGAGATCGAGTTTGAATGGAAGGTAGATACCGTTTCATTGATACGCGCAGAACAGAAAGGGAAGAGAAGCACCTACACTAAACTTAAGGATTATAAGCTCTTACCGCGAGAGTGATTATTTTAGCGGGAATAACTGATTCTTGAATACAAAAAAGGCTCCTTCAAGAATAAATATAAAAGCAATAAGCAGTAAGCTCTTACGAATGTCGGTAATGAGGTATTTTCGGTTCTGTATATCTTCTGGACTAATAACTATTTTTTCTTTTGTTTGTTCTTTTTTTGCTTCGACCTTCTTCACTTCAGTTGGAATTGAAGGAATAATTAGAGTGGGATTAAATTTTCGGTGAGAGGCAGCAGATATTTTTTCTTTTTTAGTTTTTTTTCCCATATTGACTCCCTTTATTTTAACCATATTGACTCTCATTTGTAAAGTGATTACAATGTGTTCTCATGGTTACTCTGCAATACGGTTTATACGTCATATTTGGGTTATGGTTAGTGACTGTAAGCTACTTTCTTTGGCGAACTCGCTCACATTATCAACGGCTAGCTGGACACACACAGGCAGGATCACTTGAAAAAATCCTAAACTCAATAGTCGATATACAAGAGATAAATAAAAATGATATTCTTACAATCAAGAAGGAGCTTCTGACGCAAAGAGACGACTCACGAACCCACTTTCAAAAAATGGGGTTTATGCGTTTTAGTCCGTTCGGACGCGGTGGAGGGGAACAGAGTTTTGTTATGGCTCTTTTGAATGACCACGATGATGGGGTGATACTCAACTTCCTATATACACATGATGGGGTACGAGTATACCCGAAGCAGATAAAGCACGGTGAAGGCGATGGGTGCACTTTAAGCGTAGAGGAGTTGTCGGTGATTAAAAAAAGCTCTCGTTTTCAAGAATAAAATTTG
>JAAXWV010000308.1 GCA_013334845.1 Candidatus Roizmanbacteria bacterium
GGCTGATTGTCATGGATGCCTGCCGCTACGACGAAAATACCGCAAGCACCACCGTTACAGGCGGCAGATTTACGACAGATCGGCTTAACTGGATCAAAGAGCAGCTTCACCTGGCCAAAGCACAAGGCATCACGGTTTTTGGCATGATGCATCATGGCCTGATGGAACACTATACCGGACAAACCCAGCTCTTTGCCGAATATGTTGTTGAGGATTGGCAAACGCTCCACAAAACACTTGCCGATTCCAGTATGAAAGCCGTCTTTACCGGACACTTTCACGCCAACGATGTTGTGAAAGGTTACGGAACAGCGAGCGGAAAATACATTTACGATATTGAGACCGGCTCAACCGTAACCTACCCCTGCCCTTACCGGCTTGTGACGGTGACTAAAGAAGACAATTCATATTCAACGCTCTCTGTTCAGACTAAACAGACCACAAATGTGAGCGGAGACTTTGGCGGAAAGACTTTTGCCCAGTATGCAAAGGACTATATCAAGAGCGGACTGAACGGCATTATAACAGTGATGCTCACCAGCATGTATGGACTTTCGGCTCAGGATGCCCAATTCCCGGCGCAACTCCTGACCGACGCGATGATGGCACATTATGCGGGAGATGAAAATGCAAGCAGCGAGACGCTTGGATATATTAACGCACTCTTGCAGAACCCATCAACAACCTATCAAACGCTTGGAATGATGCTAACCAGCCTTTGGACAGACCTTCCAACCGCCGACAATAATCTGATTATTGATCTCAAAACCGGCGCTATCAAATAGCTCACAAGAAAAGGTTTGACATAAACAGGAAAGCCCCGTTAATCGTCGGGGCTTTTGCTTTTTATGCAGTTTCGAGAATCGATCTAAAAGTTTTGTTAGCTTTAGGTGTTTTCAGTCCACCAATTAAAGTTATCCGATATAATGATTTCATTTTTCTTTAAGTGATGGGTTGTTTTCATTGGTATTGTCCGATACTGTAGCTTGTATTTGTCGACTAATGATTTAATTTCTTCTGTATCATCATAAGTCAGTATATACTTACCTTTTATTTCTTCTATCAATGAAAAAAGTCTTTCATGGTCAATATCAAAATGAGTATAAAGCCTTTTTCCAGCAATAGTATAAGGTGGGTCTATGAAAAAGTAACATTTTTTTTTATTGACGTTTTTTTCAATAATTTCAAAAGCATCGGCTTTTAAAAAATTAATTCTATGCTTAACGAGATTAATTGCCGCAATCCTGTCTTTTAATGTCTTTGCATACCAACGTGAAGCAATTCCCTTTCCATTTTCACCATTTTTAATCAAACCAGATCCATTAGCTATAATTCCACCATGGGATACTCTGTTTTTTAAAATAGTGCAAAACGCAACGTCTCGTATTTCTTTTTTCGGATTATTTAACTCTTTGTAAACGTTATCGTGTGTCAATTCAAAATTGAATATTTTATTAGAAAGCCATTCATTATTACCATTTAAAATAATTTCCCAAACTGCCGCAACCTCTTCATCCAACTCAGCCATAGTGATATGGTCTGCAAAATTTTCAAATGCTGCTGTCAAGCTAACAATACCACCACCTGCAAAAGGTTCAATTAGTTCTGTTACCTTATTTTCTTGTCTAAGCCATTTACGAACTGTAGGTATTAACCAAGTCTTACCACCGGGATAACGAAATGGACTACGTTGAGGAACAGAAGCGACATTAACAACTTTAGCTTGTTGTTTATTCGATTTTTCGCTTTCAAATATGGTTAATTGTTCGATCATTAGCTGCTTATAATATCGGTTAAACTTGGTGCATCAGGTGCATTCCCTTCAAGTCTATCATCAAGTCTGCTTTGAAGAGTATTAATGAAATCAGATATATCTCCAGGTTCAGGTGTTGTAACTCGTAGTAATGCAGACTCAAATTCTGTGTAAACCGTTTTCACAAGGATCAGATTATATTGCTTTGTGGAAGAATCAAGAACAAGGTCATACAAAAACCAAGCAATATCTGCTTTCTCTTTTTTTACTGTTGGCAAATCGGGAAGTGTATCGAAGAAGGCTTTTTGTAAGGCAACTGTCTGTTTCTTTTTCCAAGTCTGAAAAATACCACCCTTATAAAGCATTTGTGGTATTAGTCGTTTTCTTGACGATGAAAGATAGTCTGGTTTTGGGTAGTTATAACCTGTTGGCCAATTGAATTTTATAACTGGATTATTAATATAAATATCAAATGGATTTCTCAGATTCCCTGAA
>JAAXWV010000309.1:0-1053 GCA_013334845.1 Candidatus Roizmanbacteria bacterium
AAAAGTGCTACTAGAACTGAAGAAATAGCATTCCCTCGACAGATTGCTATGTATTTATTGCGGCAAGAGTTAAAAATAAAATATGAGGAGATTGCTATAATGCTTAAAAGGAAAGATCACACTACCATTATGCATGGGGTGGAAAAAATCAGTCGATTGTTAATAAAAGATCCTTCTTTAAAGCAAGAGGTTGATAGGATAATCCAACTTATACGTCCATCAACATAGTATCCACCCTCTATCAACAGGGTTTTTTTTCGATTTGTTTTGTCTTGAAAATCTATACATAATTTTATACACTTATACCCATTACCTACTACTACTATTTAGTATGACAATAAACGTACAGAAGGATGAACTCTTAGGAAAACTTCAAGTGCTTTCTCACTTCACCTCCTCAAAACTTACCTCAGCAACTATTCTACAAGGGGTGCTGATGAAAAATGATGGTGAGGGTTTTCACCTCTATTCAACAAATCTGAATGTTTATCATCATACACAGCTCAATATAAAGACAGAAGAAAAATTTCAAGTAATAATAGAACCAAAAAAAGTTATAGAGTTTTTACAATTACTCAATCCAGGTGAAATAGTCCTCGAAGTGAAAGAGAAGCAAATAATCATATCCCAAGGTAAAACGAAGGGAAATTTCCCATTATTGGTGGGAAACGAACTTCCTCAACCTCCGGTATTCATAGAGGAAGGGCAAAAGATAGACGCTTCGTTTCTTGCTTCTCAGATTCCACTAGTACTCTTCTCTGCTTCATCTGACGATGCACGGCCAGTATTAACAGGTGTTAATTTTGTAAATAACGATGACGAACTTTGTATGGTGACAACGGATGGATTTCGTTTATCTGTTTTGAAAGAGCAGAGCAAGATTGAAATACCGTCTATGATTATTCCTGCCGATTTTATCGTAGAGGTAGTTCGCAATTTAAAAGAGGCGAAAGAGATTATTTTTACCTATTCAAAAGAAGAAAAGATGGTAAGCTTTCGCTCCGGAGTCAATGAATTTTATTCACGTCATATTGATGGTGAATTTCCTCCTTT
>JAAXWV010000309.1:1063-2247 GCA_013334845.1 Candidatus Roizmanbacteria bacterium
AACGGGTTATTCCTTTGGAAGTTAAAACAACAGTTACCCTTGATAAAGCAGAACTTTTACGCAATATTAAGCTTATTTCTATTTTTGCCCGTGACTTTTCCCATGTTGTTGTGTGTGAGTTTACTCAAAACGGCCTCATACTTAAACCGAAAAAAGAGAGTAATGAGGAAAATACCGCTTTCCAAGATATTACTCTTGAAGGAGAAGAACAGAAGATCGCTTTTAATTATCGATATATTCTTGATTTTCTCAATCATACAGATACTAAAGAGATTGTGATAGAGATAGTAAGAGGTGATGCTCCGGTAGCGTTCAAAATTCCCGGGAAAAAGTCATTTTTACACATCATTATGCCAGTTCGTATTCAGGACTGACTTATGAATTGAGTGCCTTCTTTACCAGTGAGTCTGCATGCATATTTTTTTCCCGAAGAACATGGGTAAAAAGAACAGGTGTTCCAATCTGGTTTATAAGGTTTTTTACCCGAGTGGCTCGTTCACGCATGCCTTCATGTTTTATTTTGTAAACTCCGTTAAGCTGTGAAATCATAAGCTGAGAGTCTGAATATACGGAGATACTCTCTGGTTGAGTAATTTGATGGGTATCTATAAGCTCTATCACCTTCTCTAGTGCAAAAATAAGAGCTGAATATTCAGCAATATTATTAGACGCGATTCCAATACGGACTGCATTTTCAGTAAGAAGAGTACTTTCTTGAAAAATAACATAAGCAGAAGCGGCCTCACCCGGATTATTGAGTGAACCACCATCGGTATAAATAGTGAGCGTCATAGCTTATTATAACTCACCAAGACGTTCTTTTTTCTCTGTCTCCTCCTTTACGAGGTTGAGGAAGCGTTCTGTTGAGGAAACTCGTCGATGACCAACAACTTTAGCAATATACTCAAGCGAAGTACCATTCATAAGTTGATGGGCAATAAATGTATTACGCATATCATTAACAGTAGCTTTTTCAATTCCCACTTCACGAAAACATCGATCGATAATCTGACGGATATTTCGAATAAGAAGAGGATGTCCTGTACGAGTGATAAATACATGGGGGTTATCAATATTTATTCCACGCAACACTAAATAATCGTCAAGAGCCCGTTTAGCTGCTCGATTGAGAGGAACATCACGTTCTGTATTTTTTCCATAGGCTCGAATATGGACAGCACCTT
>JAAXWV010000310.1 GCA_013334845.1 Candidatus Roizmanbacteria bacterium
CGAGAGGAGGTAACATATCCTCATCGATATTTTTGGAATATCCGCTGGTATTTTTAAACAGGAGCGCTTTAAACGAAAAGTATTCACCATAGATAGGGTGTGATAATCCCTGAAGCGTTTCTAATGCGTCTGTTACCGTACTCCCCGGATGGCACACAGCCATATTTATACGTAATCGGTCAGCATCATCATATCGAATGAGTCTCTGTTCTTTATCTAAGGTTAATCTATCGCCCTCTTTTGCTGCCGTTTCCAAAAAAACAGGATTATCATCCATAGTTCCATCCATTAGAGATTCAAAGTACCGTACTGCGTATGCAGGACAATCTCCCGTTACTTCGGCAATACCCCACCCCTTACCGGGAATGTATGTTGTTACAAAAACCCAGTCATTTTTATGGTCGAATGCAAAAGCGATCTGCTTTGTCGGATCTGCGACCAGTTGTTTTAGCTCGGGCACCCGCATATCAATAATATGCTTCAATTCTTGCAAATACGGTTCAGCAACTTCGCGATATGCCTCTTCAACCGAAAAATCTCCGTCACCGTTACTGTGTCTATCTGTCCATAGATTTTGTGCCGAAATTTCAAGATTCATGTGTAAATTTACATAAAGATTATTTCCTCTTTCTTCTCTTCCCAACCCGCTCGTTTCGATCAATGCATCAAAGATGCCGTTCATCGATTCAATATCTTTCTTATTGTTTAGCTCATTAAACTCATTTCTCAAATTCCAATCCAATTCTTGTCGCTGTAATTTTTCACATAATTCTTTTAAAGATAAATGCGGAGTCGAAGCTAAAAATTCGATTTTTCTACCATAAAAATCCCTATGTGAGGACAAGTAGCAATCTAGCTGGGGTGACATATCAGAACATTCAGGAAGGTCTATATCGGTCGGCGGGTTTACAGGGTTGAGATAAGTGTCGCCATCCAATGCTGAGTTGTTATTCACCTCGTACGTGACTCCAGGGTACATCCTCCACTCATTATCTCCCACACGAGCCACCAATGGCTCAGCACAGTTCTCTCCACTTCCACTGGTAAGCTTTAATTGAATCTCAAGCTTCTCACTAATCGGAAGTTTCTGCCTCAGATCACCTATCGTTATACCCTCGGGTATAGATAAAGGCAGAGTATATTCTATTTTTTCAACGCTTGGTATTTCGGCACCACTATTTTCTTCACTCATATAATTAAATTTTACTACATGATCAAACTTTGGACACCTATAGGTCATCTGAGATGTCCCCCTTTTGGAACTTGCCTAACGACAGGCAGATAAGGCGATCGAATAATACAATTGCCCATTTATTGATATAATATTTTAAGTGCTTATTTTCACTCAAAAAGTCTTTCATATCATCATCTTTACCTTTCTTGTACTTGCCTTTATCGTTTTTGTATTCTCAGGACTCATCTTATGGAACATACTTCACGAAAAGCCTCCTCAATTTTTCCCATTTGATGACAAAGAAGCCAGCTATACCATTCTAAAAGAACATGGTAGATACTTAGTAGAATATATCACCACTTCCGATCGAAATAGATCATATGTATGCAGTTATTCCCCTTCCGGTAAAAAAACCTGCGGCTATGAAGATGACAAAAATGTCACGGTCATCATTGTCTCAAGCAAGATAGATCTGGCCCCGTTTGTTAACAAAAAAGTCATCCTTACCGGCGAGTTCGTGAATGCCGTCAAACAATGTATAGCGGGCACATGTTCCAACATCGGCAACTGGGTTGGCGTCAAAATCACCTCTATTCGGGAAAAATAGTCCTGATATACTCATTCTCCCTTCATTGTTTTTTGTGTTTGCATAGACTCAACAATCTCCAATGGTGGTGGCTTCTGCCCTTTGGGGACTTTTATCTTAATTGTTTTTCCATTAATCAAATATGATATGACAATCCAGTCCATTTCTTGTGCTCGGTATTCGACGAATGACGCCTTCCCATCTTCCTTTGCATATACCCCTACCGCTAACTTACTAAAAGGAATATCTTTTAGTTTATCTTTGATTTTCGGTTGTGTTAATAAAGCAACATACGTTTTTACCGTTTGGGGAAGGGATTTTATACGATATACGATATATTTATCAAGATTTGGTCGAATAACAGGCGTATTATTTACAAATAAATCAGAGACGCCAAATTTGGTTATTGCAAAAGATAAAATTATCACCACAATTATCTTGACTATTGATTTTAATCTGCCGAAATCCCAAGACTGAATC
>JAAXWV010000311.1 GCA_013334845.1 Candidatus Roizmanbacteria bacterium
TTAATTGCCTTTCTGATAAAAAATGGCAATATGTATGGGTGAAGTTTTTTTAAGGATCGGTAGTTTACTGGCTTAATCCAGTCATTTTTGAAATATCCTTCGTCCGGATGACCTTTTTTATAAAGCTTATAAAATTCTGTTTTCGGATTTATTGTATGGATATTTTGACCAAGCTCGATACTGTAGTTCCCAATTCCTGAAGTGAAATGCTGACATGAAACCATGCAAATTTTCATTGTGCTGCTTGTGCTAAATGTTTTTCAGTCTCACCAATAGTATCAGATTGTGCATTTGCATCAATTTTTATTGCTTTGAACAAAATTGCTGTAAATACCCAGAAGAGCAGATTAAAAGGTATTTTCCCGACAACATCCTGGGCAGATTCAACAACAAAAACCCCTACAAACATGCAAATAATGGCAAGGGTAACGCTTTTCAATTCTTCATCTTTAACTCTCAAGTAAGCAATCACACTTTTTAGTAAAATGCTTACCCAAAGGATGAGATAGAAACTGAATCCGATCCATCCGAGCTCGACCGCAACACGAATAAAACCTGAGTCAGGTGGAAAACTTGCCAGAAATGTTCCTGGTGAAAACTTTTGTCCCCATACACCTGTTGAACCAAGCCCACCTCCCATAGGATGCGCCATAATCCAGGGCGTAATCATTTCTCTATTACGTTTTCTTACCATATACGACTCATCCTTTTCACCATTAAAAGTCGTTTGAAGACGCCTGATATGATAATTATCGGTAGGCATAAACATGACTCCTACGAAAACCATACCAACAACTACTGCCATCAAGTAGAGTCTCCAGTTTTTAGCAAGCAAAACAAGAACCATTAATGCGATAGGGATAACAACCATAGCAGATCGTGTACCGGAATAGACCATTGCCAGTAACGCAAGTACCGCTGTTAGCATATAAAGCAGTTTTCTTATTCGGGAACCATTTCCTTTTACAAGTAAGGGAATAAGAACCGTTAAATTAGCCATCATGATCCCATACTGGGCTGGTGATGCCATCGTTCCAAATGAACGCCATCTTCCGCTGATAAAGACAAGGTGCACAGCATCATGGGAGATCACATAGTTCATCTCAAACGGAAAGTATCCATTAAAAAACTGTATCAGTCCCCACAATGCCGAGAATGCCGTTAGGCCAACCAGCAAGTTCAAAATTCCCTTTATATCGTTTTTTGTCTCAAGCATTGTGTATGTCACATAGAAAAGAAGGATATATGCTACTGCGGGACGTGCTACATAGAACCACGCAACACGCGAACTTGCTATGGGGTTTGCAACTTCAACAAGATTATAGATTATCCACAGAACCACAACTGAATTGATAGGTGTTTTAAAACCATCCCAGTTATCACTTTCGTAAGAGCGGTATAAAAGACCTACTACCATCAGAAAAATCAATACATCCTGAACTAATCCAATCTTGACATCTGGCAATAACATTAGGAGGAGACCAATTATATAGGCAATTGTGATAGTCAGATAAACACCGATCCGAATATTTAATAGCGACGAGAATACGATTGGCCCACCAATAATGGCAGCAATAATGAGAATTCCGAAAACGACCCCGTATTTGTAAACCCCTACCGAAACACCAATAGTAATAGCTATGAGAAACATCCATCCCCATAATGTGTCAAGACTTCTCTCAAAAATATTGCGCCTGATAAACTGCTTTACTTTGCGATCTTTTTCATAACCATCAAATACGGAATAGTCTATGTGTTTTTCATCAGTCAATTGCTGTTCCCTTTTTGTGCTCTGTGTGGATAAACTTTCCCTGATTCTTTTTTTGAATACCCTTTATTGAAGCAGCTAAGTTGCTCAATGCAAATTTTGGTAATGACATTGCAACCCTAACAAATAATGGCATAAAACCACTTACGATCATAAATATTCCGACTCCAAGTACCAGCAACAAAGTTGAAATGCTAAGTATTGGCACCGAGTAAATAAACTTGCCATTTATTATGTAAATAAGAACCTCTATGAGTGCAAGAAGTGGAACTAACAACACCTGAACTGAACGGGGTGGGCGCATGAGACTGATTGCATAATCTATTGGTGACCATTGACGTTTTTTCAGTCCTGTAATTAAGAGCTTCAGGCCATAAGTCAACGCAATGTAGTACTGAACACCAAGCCAACGAACTCGCTGGGCATGTAATACCTGTAAATCATCTGTCTTTTCTTCATGGAGCGTCATGG
>JAAXWV010000312.1 GCA_013334845.1 Candidatus Roizmanbacteria bacterium
AACTGAGGACGGTAAAAAAATTATATTTAATGAAGCAAGAAAAGGAGAAAGTGGAGAAGAAGGACTCAGCAATTTAGGAGGAGGATTAGTTATCTCTCAAGAAGGTAAGATTTCTGTTGTTCCATTGTCAGAAATTAATACGATTGACAAAAATCAAAAGGGAGTAGTGACTTATAAATTATGTATTAACTCTTCGGATGCTACACAAAAGCTTGATCGTATCGATGAAAATGATGCTGAATATCAGGGGACCTATACAAAAACATATATTTATCCAGCCATATATTTAACTATTAATAAAAGCGAGGGATCAGCTATAACATATGTGCTCTCCGCTTACAATCCTAATCATGATGGCATATGCGATCCGCCTCCTAACATACGCCAATGGGTAGGTATTTGTTCACAAATACAGCAAGAACAAAATGGAGATTCTTTTAATATGTTGATTCCTGATGCGAATTGGGCGCATGGCTACATGAACGATGGCGACAAAGTTATAGGTCGTGACTACGGCGTATTTAATCACGGAACATTAAATGTGCCCTTTATACTTGCAGCTGTTCCGCCTTCTCCAAAAACATAAATAAGCAGTACAAAACTTTGATTCTCGCCTAAACGGATCTGGCAAGCAGGGAGATTATTGTCGGCAACCTTTCTGATCAACATGACACGAACTTAGACCTGACAACGATCGTTGAGGCTGAAGAGAGTCAGGGCACAGCCCCGGACATCTTTCACTCAGATCGAGGACGGGAGTTTCTCGCGAAACAGTGCATTCTTTACATCCAAGCTGCGGATGTTAACATCTCCGACTCTGATCCAGGCAGTCCTTGGCAGAATGGTTCCTGCGAGTCCTTTTTCTCCCGATTCAAGGCTGAGGCGGGAGATTTGAATCGGTTTGAAACGATAGGAATTGGCCGAGTATATTTACCACTATTTTGAGTATTACAACAAGCAACGGATTGTGAAGAAGCTCTAAATGAGCCCATCTCAGTGCTGACAAAAAATCTCAGAAAGTGTTCCAGATATTTTAGGGGCTTGACACTATCGCTGAGGGAAATCACGATTGGATATTTATGAATGAGAAAAAATTATTGGAGTTGCTAAATATATTCATTATGGAAAATGACTCTTAATGTTGGGGCGTAGCTATTTTGTAGAAAGGTACTTCACCATACTTTTTCCGATATGCTTTCATGGTCACTTTTTGATACTCGCTTAGTAGATTTTCTTCAATCTCAGAAAGTCGGGAGAAATAAATGTTTCTGATCTTCGCCGGTTCGTGGATGTGTGGTGTGCCGCTCGATAATCGAGCTAGATAATCAACCACTACCCAGAGTTGATTATGTTCACCCGTCATTACTTTGACGATGAGAGTCGCATCTATTTCCACCTTTACTCCGATCTCCTCGTCAATCTCACGTCGTAGAGCAGCAATAAGATCTGTTTCGCCCTCTTCCAGGCCACCTCCAACTCCTTCCCGTTTGCCAGTGGCATCTCTCGCTCCTTCGCCCCGTTCAATTAAAATCACTTTATCATCGGAGGTAAAAATCAGAGCACCCATAGCTATTTTGTATTCAACGGGAGGTCTGGGGAGAGTGGAGAGGTATTGGTTAAGATCTGAAACCGTTTGGATAAACTGCATAGGAAGAATTAAGTATTGAATAATAACTCGTTAAGAGTAATTTATGGTTTTACTACCCACCACTGGTGGAATTCCTTGCATAACCCTAGATTATCTAGTTTGACAGTAAATATGCCATCCAGTGTGTCTCTTTTTTCCGAAGGAACTCTCGTAAATGAAGCATTCCAACGGGCTATGCCGAGAACTTCATCTACTGACAGGATCTCATAGCTGAACTCGATATCTTTTTGTGACGCGGGTACTTCCTGCCAAATTTTTTCTACTTCATTTCGAGACCTGAGTGGCGGATCAAAGGGAGTTTCATAGTAGAGTACACTCTCGGCGCAAATTGCGGCAGCTGCCTTGGGATCACGGTCGATCCATGCTTTGCCTAATGCTTTTAACCAGGATTCAAAAGCTGATCTATTCATAGAAGAGTTATACCATCATTATACACCCCCAACATGTGTGGAGAAATTGAAGAATGTCAAACCGAAATGAAAATGTCATAGATCAAACTATATCAAATGATGTTTCATATCGTTGAATTTGTAATATAATTTCTCCAAGGATGGTCTGCTTTCGGCTTCCAATTTAATTTGTGT
>JAAXWV010000313.1 GCA_013334845.1 Candidatus Roizmanbacteria bacterium
CTTATTTTTTATTTGAGAAAAAAGGGTAAAATTTCCCGGAGTTCAGAAAATTTTCCACTTGTGTGATTCACCTTCTTAACAACATGTCATGTCCTGGAAAAAGTTGACACTTTTATTTATTATTTATTAGTGTTTGTAGTTTTTCTTTTTTGCTTCTTTTTTCTTTTGTTAATAACCTCCTTATTTGTTAATTACTTATCTATTATATTTATTTCTAGGCGTTTAAGCTGCCTGATGGATTTGTTGGGGTGTTGATAAACTGAGGGACATATGTGGCCGATGGTTGTTGTATGTGCTAATTGCTTGTTTTACTGCCTTTAATGCCTGGTCATGACTGCAAAATTCTGCATCTAGCATAAATTCATCTTTTAATATTCCATTTACTCTTTCTGCCATCGAATTTTCATAACAATGGTTTTGCTCTGTCATGCTTATCAGTGCTTTCCTTTTCTTGAGTATTTTGACATAATCTCTGCTGCAATACTGTATACCCCGATCAGAATGATGTATTAATCCTTTGGGATCAGGACATTGTTTCAATGCCATTTTCAGCGCTTTGATGGCCCCTTCAATAGCTAAACTCTCTGACAAGTCCCAACCTACGATTTTCCTTGAATATGCATCTGTGATCAAAAATAGATAAACAAACTTTCTCCCGCTCACTCTCAGGTAGGTAATATCGCTTACAACAGCCTGATTTGGTTTTCCGATGACCTTTTCTTTCAGCAAGTTCCTGTGTACATGAAACCTGTGATAACTATCTGTTGTCCTTGCATACCGTTTCTTGCGTTCAACCAATAGCCCATTGGCCCTCAAGATATCAAAGAACTTGTCTCTTCCCAGTTTAATTCCCATCTGACAGATATCAAGCTTTACCATCCAATATAGCTTTTTCCCTCCTATTCGTGGCATTAACCGCCTGTGGATTAATACCATTTCAAGGATCAATTCCTCAGCTGTTAGCTTCTCAATTCTTTGTTTCAAGGACTTGTAAAAGCCCCAACGACTCACAGCGTAATACTTACATAAACTGACTAGGCTGTGTCCTTGCTTCTGGCTGGTCCTGTTGATCGTGGCTGACCTAAATTTTTTTTTACATCCGTTTTGTAGTGCTCATCCACGATATCTATCAGGTTTTTAAACACATCCCTCTCCAATACTGTATCTGCAAGGGCAATCTTTAATCGTTTCACCTCTGCTTCAAGTTCTTTGAGTCGATCTTTTTCTCCTTTCATCTCTATTCGAACAACTTTATTTAATAAATGATGCTTCCCGTATAGTTTTAACCAATTCTGGACAGTGCCAGCTCCGTTGATCCCATACGTCCTCCGGATCTCAGATATGCTTTTTCCTCCAGATTCTATTTCTTCAACAATTTTCTGCTTAAAACTAATACTATACCGATTAAACTGATGCGGTCTTGTTGTCATAATTTTATCCCGATTTAAGGTTTGACTTCTGTCAACCTATATCAGGACAAGACACTTACTTCTTACTTCTGTCTTCTGACTCCTGTCTTCCCTCTACGCCCCGTCATTCCTTTCCCAATAAGCTGCATTGCTTTGCCGCAGGTCTTCTCCGGTAGGGCTTTGGAATACTCTCAGGTCGAATTGTGGGATGATAGCCAGAATGTGATCGAAGATATCCGATTGGATTTTTTCGAATTTAATAAATTGGGTTTCCACGATGAATGCGTAGATCTCAATAGGAATACCTATGGAAGTAGGTTGCAGCTGCCTTACTAGCTGGTCGCTGTCATTATGAACCATGGGGTGATGCATCAGGTATTCTTCGAGGTATGCCCTGAAAACGCCGATATTGGTCTGCCTTCTTCCATTCACGGGAACAGAATTGTCGATCTTGTTTTCCTTGTTATAGGATTCAAGTTCGGCCTGGGTGTTTTCGATATAATCACTGATAAGGCTGATCTTCCTGAACTTTTCAAGCATCTCGTCCGTGCAAAACTTCACACTCGACATATCGATGCTTATGGAACGCTTGATCCTCCTGACTCCGGACTCCTTCATTCCCCTGTAATTCTGAAACGATTCTGAAACCAGAGCGTAAGTGGGAAGGGTAGTAATGGTATTATCAAAGTTCTGGACCTTAACGGTGGTGAGCGAAATTTCAAGCACCGTTCCATCGGCTCCAAACTTTGGCATATTGATCCAGTCGCCGTTGCGAACCATGTCATTTGCTGAAAGCTGAATTCCTCCCACAAACCCGAG
>JAAXWV010000314.1 GCA_013334845.1 Candidatus Roizmanbacteria bacterium
TGCAGATTTTCGCCAACATAAACAGCATCGCCCCCTGCAAATACAGTGAGGGTATCGTCATTTATGACAGTTGGGTAAGGGGTAAGTGTTGTAAAGTCCGGAAATGTCTGCCCGCCATCTGTGGATTCAGTGTAGTTTAAATTAATGTAACCAGCTACATCGATATAGCACATTGCAACTTTATTACCACTCTCAGAGATTGCCATCCCATAGAGTCCATAACTTCTCAAGAAATATCCTGTACTTGTTTTCAGAGGACCAACATAGGCGCCAAATTTTTTAGATATGTTATCCCATACTGTATAGTAAGATGTGTAGTTTCCGGGATTTGTTGCCATCATCCATATTTTTGACCCGTCATTACTTGCAAGTATGGATGGCCAAATCGGTTGAAGCTTACCAAAACCACTTGAACTCGGTGAAACTTGGCTGAATAGCGCAACCCCTTCATCATACTGGTCGATAAAAACCAAGCTTCTCAGGCTATCGAGTTGGCCAGAATTATCAAGTTTTGTATAAGAACACGCTATTGCGGCTTCTGCATTACCACTCTGACTTTGGAGCAATGTCAGCGCCGGAAACGCCACGTACGTATTTGTCACAGCTTGTCTGACACTGCTATAGCTTTCCCATTCAAACCCATCTTTTGAACTATAAGCATATCCCACGTGACGAGTACCATACACGTCTCCCTGATCCGCCGACATGTATGTGGTATGAACTCGCTTCGGATTAGCGGGGTTGATCGCAATATATTTTGGACTGCCCCCGTTTACCTGAAAATCACAGTAGCCGGTTAGTCCTGTAGGAATGCCTTTTGGTAGAGAAGTGATCGTTGCTTTCGGCTTATTAGAAGTTATAGCCTTTACGTTATTAGCCAACCCACCATCCCAATACCTAAGGGCTCCTGAGATTTTTTCATGAATAGCTAGACGACCCTGTGCAAATGCCGTTGCTGAGATGAGTATTAAAATGCAGGCTATCTGTAAGCTGTTTTTTATTTTCCCCATAGCTATCATTCTATTCAAAAATTACCATTCCTTTTAACCGTCTCCTTTCCTAATAATTTTTACAACTGGGGAAAACCTTTGGGAGTAATTGCTGACTACATCGAAAGTTACAATCTCTTAATAGTTAAAAATTATCACATTTTTATTACAAAGTAATAATGTGTGAAAAGCATCTGTTTTATTTTATTTAAGGTGTGATGCATCGGCTTCAACCCGAAACAGTTTTCAAATGCGCTTTATCTTATTATCTTTTGCCGCTGTATTTGGTGGCTCAAAAACACAGAATTTCCTTCTCCAACATAATGATCGTTTATGAACATCTTCCTTAGCCGTGTCGATAGCATTTTTAACACGTTAGAGCATTTTTGGGAACACAAACGCACTGAACGTATCGCGGCAAACATTCTGATCATTGTCTTTATTGGAACGATCTCACTGATAGAGCTTCGCAGGCACGGCTGGCTTCCGGAAGGGTTTGCAGAGACATTGCCTGCCAGTCATTACTACGCGATCAAGATTGCATTTTCGATGTTGCTTGCGCTTGAGGTTCTCAGTCTGGTATTTAGTATTGCAAAATCGGTTGCTGATGCGGTCGGAAAACAATTTGAAATTCTCTCCCTCATTCTGCTTCGCCAATCCTTTAAGGAATTCATCTACTTTAACGAGCCAATTCAGTGGGAGCAAGCATCAAAGCCTGTATTGCATATTCTTTCGGACGCGGGCGGAGGGCTTATCATTTTTCTGCTGCTTGGGGTCTACTATAAACTTCAGCGTCATCGGGCAATTACGCTAAACCCTATAGCCGCTGCGAACTTTATTGCGTCTAAAAAACTTGTCTCGCTCGTCATGCTGGCCATTTTCACCGGCATGAGTATCAATACGTTTATCCTTTATCTGAACCACCAGGAAACTGCCGATTTCTTTGCGACATTCTACACCATCCTGGTTTTCAGCGATGTGCTGCTGGTGCTGGTATCTCTGCGCTACAGTTCAAGCTATCAGGTTGTCTTCCGCAATTCCGGTTTTGCCGTTGGAACAGTGGTTGTCCGGTTGGCACTTACTGCGCCTCCATATATCAATGTTCTTCTTGGGGTCGGTGCCATTATTTTCGCAATCGGAATAACCGTTGCATACAACATTTTTGTTGAAAAGAATGACAATCAAACAGCAGAGGCTTCAGTTCCTCATCTGTCACCAAACCACGGTATTACAAAT
>JAAXWV010000315.1 GCA_013334845.1 Candidatus Roizmanbacteria bacterium
AGCGGCTCAGTGGGCCTTATTGAAATTTGATCCTGATCATTGCATCAATTTGGGCCTCGTCGGCGGGTTGAATACTGAACTCAAAATAGGTGAAGTGATGCAAGTATCAGCCTGTGCTTTTCACGATGTAGATCTTACACCTTTTGGTTATATGCATGGACAGCTACCGGGATCAGGTTTGGTGAAATACGAATTGTTTTCAGATTCGGATCAAACATATCGCCCGGGCACTCTCATCACAGGAGACGTATTTGTAGATGACAAAAGCAAGATAGAGAAGTCACTTCAACTCCATAGTCCGCTTGCACTCGATATGGAATTAGCTTCAATCGCTCACACGATGCATATCAATAAAAAGCTCCAAAAACTTCGGGCATACAAAGCCGTGAGTGATTATGTGAATAAAGAATCAGCCGGGGATTATCGAGGAAATGCCGACATGTTTAAACAGCTTCAGGACCTCGCACTAAAACTCATCGAGAGAGCATAAAACAAAGGATGAGGTATAATAGAGGCATGTGGAAGCCGACTGAACCCCCTCATGTTGTATTTAAAAGAAACACTTTCGCTCAGGCTGCTGAAATAAGCTCTTTCATTTATCAGATAGGACAAACTGAGATGTTGCGTCAGCCATCTATGATGGTACCTAAAGAGGAAATTGGAACTGAAGATTTTCAAGCAAAGATAAATTACACAAAAAGCTGTTTGCTCAAGTATCGTGAACTGACGGGAAAAGGTAGAGGTCTTGCCGCGCCACAGATTGGTATACCTCTGCGATTTGCGGCTATATTTATGCCGGAAATTCCTGAACAAATTCTGATTGTCATCAATCCAGCAATCATTCGTCAGTCAAATAAGCTTTTTCGATATCCTGAAATCTGCATGAGTGCACAGCCGGCCATTGCTCCGGTAGTCAGGCCTGCCTGGATAGAATTTTCGTATCTTAACGAACAAGGAGAAGAACAACTTTGGAGTAAAAAAGCTGAAGACGATGCAGGAAAAATATACAATCGCGTATTCGAGCATGAGATAGACCATCTCGACGGCGTAATTAACATCGATCGGGTTAAGTCGAGCGAGATTGTCTTCGATTGGGATCCTGATTTTTATAATCATACGAAATTTGAAGAGGTGATATGAAGAAAAAGCTTTCTCACCGGTTTGTGGCATTCAGTTACCGTGACTTCCGGTTGTTGTGGGTGGGGCAACTAATTTCCATTGTAGGCTCGCAAATGCAGACGGTAGCGATCGGCTGGCACATTTACACCCTTACACACTCACCCATCGCACTCGGACTTATTGGTTTAACCGGAACTATTCCTCTCGTTGTTATTTCACTCCTCGCCGGCTCCTTCGCCGACCGTTACGATCGTAAAAAAGTGATATACATCACACAGATCTTTTTATTAATACTGACATTTATACTTGCGCTGTCAGCTCAGGTAAATTTTGCTGTTTTACCCGCTATATATTTAGTAGTTGCTCTAGGATCAATTGGTAACGCTTTTTACACACCCGCCATGGCAGCATATATCCCCAGGACAGTGCGGGAAGAACATTATCCCAACGCGATAAGCCTCAACTTCAGTATGCGGCAGGCATCGTATGTTGCAGGATCTGCCCTTGCCGGTTTTGTTATTGCCTATTTCGGTGTGGTTTCCGTTTATTTTATCAACGCTATATCATATTTTAGTCTTATTATCCTCATGCACTATATTAAGGCGAAGGGAAAAGTTGATGTCCAAGCCGTATCACAAAAGCATCTGTCTGCAATACATGAAGGCTTTGCTTTTATCAGAAGTAGAACGATCATCTGGTCAACGATCCTGTTGGATTTTGTCAGCACCTTTTTTTCTTCGGCGACTTCGTTACTTCCGCTCTTTGCTAAAGATGTCCTGCATGTTGGCCCTCAGGAACTAGGATTTCTTTATGCAGCTCCCGCTATCGGTGCTGTCACCTGTGGTGCAGTAATGTCGTATCTTGGAAAATTCAAAAACGAAGGAAAAGTACTATTGTCTGCGGTTGCTTTTTATGGTGTGGCAACAATAATGTTTGGCATGTCTCGGCTTTACTTCATTTCCTTTATTGCTTAAATTAAGCTCTCCGCAAGTATGTGTTCTGAGCATATTAAAATTTTGCTAATATCAGCAATTATTTATATTTAGATTCCAG
>JAAXWV010000316.1 GCA_013334845.1 Candidatus Roizmanbacteria bacterium
GGCTAACGCCCTGGTCTACCATTCACACGAATACACCCTGTCCCATCTTGGTAAGCGCTATTTCGACATCGGTGTTTTTCTCTCCCGTGAGAAGTGGTATACTGCAGCTTGTGGTAAACCAGAAGGAGAAGGTAATAAGTTTGTGTTGTCAGAAATAAAACACCTCGCAAAACTAGCACCATGGCTGATCCCTTCTTCCCTTGTGCGCACCGGGCTAAAGTTTCTTGGCTATAAGATAGGACAAAAGGAACAGTATATACCAATGTGGCTAAAGGGAAAAATGAGTATGAACAAAGGATACTGGAAAAATGCATAAATGCACATTTTTTCCAAAATCAAGCCATCAGTTATGCGTTATAAGTTGGGGGAGTCCATATTCTCATTGAGTTACAAAATGGCTATAAAGTGGGGTTACCTGTGCTATATGCATCTGCTCGTCAGGTAAAAACAAACGGACTACCCTATTAAGGACAAAAAAAATATGCTGAATACTAGGCTCGGTTGGATACGGGATCATCATTCTATTTTGAATATTATTCACCGTTTATTGGATGTATTAATTGTCCTCTCAATATTTCTTCTAATATTCAGTTGGTTACAAATTAGTTTGGATTCTATTTCATTTTCATTTATCGCAGTTACAGTTGGTTTATACTATCTGACTGCAACGAAATACGGTTTGTATCTGTCTTGGCGTACCGGATCATTATGGGCTGAGATCAAGAAAGTTGCATGGTCCTGGACGCTTGTTTTCCTGCTGTCAATAGCCAGCCAAATGATTATCAGTGTGCAGGTTACCAATTATCGTAAAGCCATTCTGATCTGCTTTTTCTTGGGACTTTTGGTATTGACAAGTTGGCGACTCTGTCTGCGCTTATTACTACATAATCTCCGTAAAAAAGGCAGAAATAAGAAATTCGTTGCTATTGCCGGAGGCGGAGAATTGGGGATGCGGGTTGCGGATTCAATTAGACACAATCCGTGGACTGGACTTGAAATAGTTGGAATTTATGATGATGGCGGACCATCAGGAGGCAACCAAATTGACTGCAATCTTTCAGGCAGTCTCGTTGACTTGATCACCATAGCAGGGAATGGTTCGATTGATTATGTCTATATTGCCTTGCCTGCCAAAGAGGAACAGCAGATATTTAAGCTCATTGACGAATTGTCGGAGACCAAAGTCAAGTTGTACATTGCACCGGATCTGTTGATGCTGGATTTTCTCAATGCAAACCAGATTAATTTTGATGAGTCAATGAACGTAAATATAATAATTAATCCCCTTCACAATAGTACCTACTGGATTAAACGGCCTCAACACGTCATAAAAAGATTTTTTGATATTGCAATATCGGTCCTAATATTTGTGCTTCTCTCTCCAATATTGATATTAATTACACTTATATTTCTCGTTTTGGAAGGGACTCCGATAACGTATCAATCAATCCGCTACATTTCACTGAATAAAAAGATACACACATACAAATTTCGCTCAATGGTCAGGAACGCCACCGATCCAAAACATCGTCTGAAAGAGCGGTTCATGAGGGACGGTTTTCTCGATATTCCTCTGGACTGCGAAGTGTATACCCCTATTGGTCGGTTTCTTGAAAAAACCCAGTTGGTTGAAATTCTACAACTAATTAATATTTTATTCGACGATATGAGTTTTATAGGCAACAGACCTCTCCCTTTTGACAACTTATGCTTGCTAAAAAAAATACCGGGGTGGGATAAAAGATTTGAAAGTCCTGCCGGGCTAACGGGAATCACACAGGTTATCGGAAAGTTGAATCTTACTCCCCAGAAACGACTTGAACTTGAAGGAATGTACTCGGAGGTCTATGCAAAGGGCAACATCCTTAAATGCGATCTTTTGATAATCCTGTATACGGCCCGTCTGCTGCTCTTCAAAAGGGATACTCCTGTTGAAGAGGCGATGATTATGATGAACCGTTGTCTGCCTCCAGAGCCGGTTGCTACAGCTACCGTTGGGAATTAACATGTCTCGTATACTGTTCAATACGGATGTGAAATGAAAATTCTCATTACAGGAGCATCCGGGCTTATTGGAACTGTTATCAGAGATGTGTATAAGGATTGTGACATTACCCTTTTGTCAAGATCTCATATACCAACCCGGCACAACGAACAGTGGTATCAAGCTCGAAATATAGGGGATGGTCTGTGGTGGTCGGAATTACCA
>JAAXWV010000317.1 GCA_013334845.1 Candidatus Roizmanbacteria bacterium
TGAAACCTTATCAGTAATCGAACTCGCAGATTTAGCATCATACCTCGAAGAGAAGTTTGGTGTCTCCGCAATGCCTATGGTCGCCGCAGGAGCAGCACCAGCAGCAGCCGCAGCACCAGCAGAGGAGAAGACATCATTCACCGTCGTTCTTGCAGGCGCTGGAGAAAATAAACTCGGTGTCATCAAGGCCGTACGTGAGATCCTTCCCAACCTTGGACTGATGGACGCTAAGAAACTCGTTGAAACCGCACCTCAGGACGTCCTCACCGATGTCAAGAAGGATGTAGCAGAAGAAGCAAAAAAGAAACTTGAAGCCGCCGGAGCTAAAGTAGAATTGAAGTAATACCTGGGGGCATTGAACCCCAGGTTTTACCCATGGAGCGCATTAATTGCTTTCGATATTGAATGTATATATGACCAAATCAAACCAGTCAACGTACGATGCACAATCAATAGTTATCCTGGAAGGATTGGAACCGGTCCGGAAAAGACCGGGTATGTACATTGGTACCACATCACAGGCGGGCGTAAACCATTGTCTCAACGAGATTATGGACAACGCCATTGACGAAGCGTTAGCAGGATTTTGCAAGAACATCAGAATCACTGTGGGGGCTAATAAGTACCTCACGGTTTTCGACGATGGACGAGGAATTCCCGTAGACGAAGTTAAGGGACAAGGAGTCTCAGCGCTTGAAATAGTGATGACCAGACTCCACGCAGGTGGAAAATTTGGTCAGGGAGCATATAAAATTTCCGGCGGACTTCATGGTGTGGGAGCGTCGGTCGTAAACGCGCTCTCTGAACACGTGATAGTCGAAATTAAGCGGGACGGTAAGATCTACCGACAGGAATTTAAACGGGGAATCCCGCTCTACCCGGTTAAAAAAGTCAACGATTCTCTTCTTAACTTTCCGTTTGAACACGGAACAGGAGTCTCATTCCTTCCTGATAGTGAAATATTCAAAGAGACCATCGAAATCAACTACAGTAATTTTAAAAAGCAGGTTAAAGAACGTGCTTACCTCGTAAACAAAGTTCATTTTCAAGTACGAAATGAGGAGCTTCATGAAAAGTTCGCTTATTATTTCGACGGAGGGATCGTCTCTCTGATTCGAGATATCAATCGCGATAAACGAGTTCTTCATGAACCGATTTACATCAAAAAGCAAGTCGATGACAAAGAAATTGAGGTCGTTATACAGTACAACGACTCGATGAGTGAGAACCTGTTCTCATTTGTAAACGTCATTAATACTCACGAAGGAGGCACCCACCTTACCGGGTTCCGCATTGCCCTTACCAAGGCAATCAACTCATATGCAAAGAAGACATTAAGTGAAAAAGATTATGCCGAAGCTCTCTCCGGAGAAGATATTAAAGAGGGGCTGAGCGCAATCGTGTACGTCAAAATGCCTTCCAATGATCTTCAGTTTGAAGGGCAAACTAAGACCAAGTTAGGTAATTCGGAAGTGCAAGCTGTAGTTCAGCAAACTGTTTCTGAATTCCTTGACACCTATTTTGAAGAAAATCCTCGCCCAGGTAAGGAGATCTTGTCAAAGATCCTGCTGGCTCAAAAGGCCAGACTTGCAGCAAAAGCGGCGAAAGACGCGGTTATGCGAAAAGGTGCTCTTGAAGGAGCATCGCTTCCGGGAAAACTGGCTGACTGCCAGGAAAAAGATGCTTCTCTTTCTGAGCTCTTCATCGTAGAGGGTGATTCAGCAGGAGGTTCTGCAAAGCAGGGAAGAGATCGAAAATTCCAGGCTATTTTACCGCTTCGAGGAAAAATTTTAAATACCGAACGGGCATATCTTGATAAAGTTCTTGCCTTCCGTGAAATCAAAGACCTCGTTATCGCTCTGGGCATGGGAATTGGTGAAAATGTCGACTATGCAAAACTGCGTTATCACAAGATTGTCATCATGACCGATGCAGACGTCGACGGAGCACACATAATGACACTTCTCCTTACCTTTTTCTTTAGACACCTCCAGGATGTACTAGCCAAAGGTCATATCTATGTTGCTATGCCGCCGCTTTACAAAGTGCAAGCAGGCAAAAAAGTTCAGTATGCCTTTTCCGATGAAGAACGAGATAAGATCGTAGCTTCGTTCAACAAAGCAAAAATACCCGTAACAACCGAAGAAAGTGGGGAAGAGAATACCCCTGCAAAAACCGGATCAATTATGATCCAGCGCTATAAAGGTT
>JAAXWV010000318.1 GCA_013334845.1 Candidatus Roizmanbacteria bacterium
CTCCGGTGACAGCTATAGGGAAATCATGCATATCCGCCATCATAGCCTTTTTGTTCCCCGCGATTTCGACGTCTCACCATACTTTCAAGTTATCAAACCGTCAATTGAGCAGGGATTTGATCCTCACATACTGGTTTGGGCGACAGAGGAACAAATCGAAAACGGTAAGGAAAACGTCTAATCAAATCCCCGTCATCCAAGTGGTGAACTCAATGTACGCTGGCTATGCTATGCGAAAAATCAATGGATGACGTTGGGGCTGCGTTTGTCTGTCGGCTTTAACCGGAATGCACATTGCTGATCGTTATGACTGATGGGGTGGGGATTCTTTGTGTAAACCGGTGCGGGCGCATATCAAAAAAAATGTCATCAACGATATTCATTACCATTGATGACACTATCTTTGACTCTTACCTAAAGGCAACCGTTCAATAAGTGGAGTTACTTGGATGAACCAAAACCAACCCACACGCCGCCTAAGGCTTCGTTCACTTTTTTTGTGAAGGTATCCAAAACGCCAGTAGCATTTTTGTTTACCGAATCAATTAATGTGGCTTGCGCATCAATTGCTTTTCCAAGGACTTTGCCTTGAGCCGTGATGACTTCGGACATCGAGTTCAAAATTTTGTCGATCATTTTTATTATTGGTTTTGTGTTTAAGTAAAAGCACTACAGGGTGAACTTTAAAACACTACAGGAAAATTCTGTAACCTGTAGTATTTCAATATAGGAAAAAACAAAATACCAGAGCATACTTACCTCATAAGCAATATAAAACGATTTCTTATGAAATCACAAGGGCAATACACACTTCTAAAATGAATGGGTATTTTTTGCAGAAGAAGCCTGAAAGCGGTTGATCTCTTGTGCTAATTTGGCTGGGGGGGGCATGTAGCGGTTTATTAAAACAGAAATGTCATCAACGATAATTCATTACCATTGATGACACTATTCGTGATGTCTTCTTAAAGGCAACTGTTGCTGTTGTTACTTGGTTGCGCCAATTGTGACTTTCACATTGCCTAAGGCTTCGTTCACTTTTTTTGTGAAGGTATCCAAAACGCCAGTAGCGTTCTTGTTTACCGAATCAATCAATGTGGCTTGCGCATCAATTGCTTTTCCAAGAACTTTGCCTTGAGCTGTAACGAGCTCGGACATCGAGTTCAAGATTTTATCGATCATTTTTACTATTCAGTTTTAGTTAAGTAAAAATATTGCAGATTATTTAGTAACCTGTAGTGTGTCAATATAGGAAAAAGCAAAACTACAGATCCTACTTAACTTACTACTCAGCCAATATAAGACGATTTCTTATAAAATCACAACGGCAATGCACGTTTGTAAATAAGATTGATGCGGCTTTTTCCAAGCTAACGCACGGGCTGCTCTTGAACAGCGTTCTCGGCAGGGGAAAAAGCGAGAGGTCGCACCCTTGAATTTTGGCACTGGAATTCCCTGTCGCGATTTATAAATAGAAATGTCATCAATGATAACCACTTACCATTGATGACACTATCCTTGTGTGTTTTCCAAAAGGCAATTCAATAACAAGTTGTTATTTCGTGCCAACCCACATGCCGCTTAAAGCTTCGTTCACTTTGTTGGTGAATGCTGTCAAGACTGATGTGGCATTTTTGGTAACAGAATCAATCAAAGAGCCTTGTACTTCAATTGCTTTTCCAAGGACTTTGCCTTGAGCCGCTACGACATCAGACAGAGAGACCAAAATTTTATCAATGATTCCGCCTGTTGAAGCGACTGCTGGAGTTTGTGGATCCGCCATTTTATTCTTAGTTTATTTTAACAGTAGAAAACACTTCGGGCTAAAATTTCTTAACCTGAAAGTGTGTCAATAGGAAAACGCAAAACGAACTGCGTATCAATATAAAATGATTTTTGTAAAACACAAAGCCAACGTTGCGGGCGTTGTTAAATAGGAGTTAAATAGGACGTAATAATAACAACGGGAAGTTACGAAACAAAAAAGCCACTGCATCCCTCCCGGAAAGCAATGGCTTTTACTTTTTGCCGGGCAAACTTAGCTTGCCTCGGTTGATGCGGGACGACGAATAAAAATTTCGTCTACAATACCATACTCTTTGGCTTCTGTGGCGCTCATCCAGCGGTCACGCTCAGAGTCTTCTCTGACCTTTTCAACCGGCTGACCTGTATGACCGGCAAGAAGCTCTTCAAGCAAACGGCGG
>JAAXWV010000319.1 GCA_013334845.1 Candidatus Roizmanbacteria bacterium
TCGAATTCAAAATCATCCTCATATTCTCGATATGTATCACCACCCTCGGTCCATGAATCCCAATTTACAAAGCCAATTTCATCGACTGCGTCATCTCCACCTTGATTTGCAACATAAACGTTATTTGGCAAACAATAAGCGATCAGAGCCCGTAACTCATCCATTTTTTCGACTAGAATTGTTCGATTTTCCGATTTGCGCCAATCCATAACAGTCCCAATTAATTTTTTTCGTTCTTCCTCAATATCTTCGTGCATCCGCTTATAATCAATACCATTTTCATCGCACCATGTTTGTCGATCGGCGGCATCAGATGGTAGGGATTCCCACACCATCCATAGCTTCAAATATAGGTCCAGATCATCGCGACATCCGTAAGCCAAGGCGCGATGCTGCTTACGGATTACATACTCATCTTCCGTGTATTCAGCATCTCCTTTTAGTACTCCCAGTAGGCCGTGGTCAAGCTTCAGGAAAGGCAATAGAGTTGCTACTTCAATGCCTAGGGCGCAACGGTCTCCTTCAGCGAAAATTGTTCCAATATCCAGGTCAACTGCGACTCCCCGCAACTCTAGACCAAAAGATTTTAAATCGTTATCAGAATCAATTGCACCTTTATCTTTGAGAGCATTTAGTGCTCGTTTGAGTTCCAAATGGAATCGCTCTTGATCATCCGCTAAAGCCAAAGGCATCCATGCAAAATTGAGAATATCGCGAACACCGGCAGCTTTGGCAGTAAGGATAACATCTTCAAGAGATGATCGGGCAATTTCCGGCGATGTGTAAGATGGGAAAGCTTCGTTGAACTGTTGATGAGTATAGAGCATATAAACCTCACCCGGTGCCAGTCTTCCGGCGCGTCCCCACCGTTGTCGACAGCCTGAACGACTATGCCTTAGTGTAACGAGTTCAGTTATTTCTGTCCTGGGATTCCAATACGATTCCTTTATATAGCCGCTATCAACCACATACCCCACACCCTCAACAGTCAAGGATGTTTCGGCAACATTTGTCGAAACAACCACTCTGCGTTTGTTCTTGTCATCGGGATCTTTGGGATCTAGTGCACGATCTTGTTCGTCCAATGGCCGTCGGGCATATAATGGAAGAACAAGGATGTTGGGTAAATTACGAGCTTTGATTGCTGATACGGTTCGGTCAATTTCTCTTGTACCAGGCATGAAAACTAGGATGTGCTCGAAAATCTGATTAGTTTCCGGGTTGCGTGGTTTAGAATCTGGTTTGTTCCACAAGTATTCCACTAAATCAGCTACTGCTTCAGGAAGACTTTCCCGATCAGGTAAGGATCCTAAATTCACTTTCGTCCACCAACCAGGGTCCGTCTCCATCTTAATCCCAGATTGTGTTACCTCGTGCCAATCATCGTTATCCCAATAATGCTCTTGATAACCATAAAAACGTCCATCCGATAATATCAGTGGCACTTCGCGAAGTTGATTGCCACTGAAGTATTTTATAAAAGCATCGTGATCGATAGTTGCACTTGCGATGATAACTCTTAAGTGTGGGTACAAATAAAGCTGTTCATTGAGTAATCCCAGTATTAAATCAATATTGACACTACGCTCGTGTGCCTCGTCAATCATTATGATACTGTAGTTAGAAATTTGTCCCGAAACAATATCATTTAGTAGTTTTCCATCAGTCATGAAAAGTAGTCGAGTCCGGCGATCGTATTCGCTTGCTTTTGAGTGTGTATAGCCAATCTCAGTTCCAGGACCATAATTGGAATTATTCAGACGCGCAACATAACGGGGGATTTGGATAGTTGCCTGAATACGCGGTTGTGTAACCACAATTGCCCCGCGTAATGACCATTTCGAGCGTAAGAGCATGTGAGGAACATGTGTAGATTTGCCAGATCCCGTTGGCCCCACTAGGATGATAACTTGATTAGTTTCAAGCGCGGCCAAAATCTCATCGTCTTTTTGTCCAATAGGAAATTGTCTAGTCTCTGGTTTTTTATTTTGGCTTTTGACAAATGGGCGCAATTCTCGGTCAAACTGACCTATTCCTCCTGGACCTAATGGTAATTTGATGCGTTTAGCCTTAGAATCTTCTGCCCTTTGAAGAAGCTCAGTTCCATACTCAGTTTCTGCAATATCAATATGATGAACAGGAATCCGAGAATATGAATCGGCATGCATTTTGCGGTGTTTTTCGCAATATTCCG
>JAAXWV010000320.1 GCA_013334845.1 Candidatus Roizmanbacteria bacterium
CACAAAGTTTCTGTGCATGTAATTTTCTTTCTAATTATTTGTTTAAGTGTGGCATGATCTATTGAGTAAAAGAATTTTTTAATGTCTGCCTTCAAATAATATGCATCGCGCTTACTGTTTTCTAAAAATTTCTGTAATCTTAATACACCCGCTATAACTCCTTTATTTTTTCTGCAAGCATAACTATCGTGAATAAATATTTTTCCCGTTCTGCTATTGAAAAGACTCACGATTCCTTTCACAACCCCCATATTTTCGCCCATTATTTTCAGCAAAATAGAGAGTGTGTCCGGCAAACTTTCAGTCTCAATAACAACCTTGCTGATATGAAATAATGAGGATATCATTTCGGCACTGCATATTGCCTCGGTATGCAAGTGAGAGATTTTACAATCTTTGCTGAAACAAAACTGTGATCGCATTTCCACTTTCTAATTTTACGCTTATAGCCATTCGCAACTGAACATCAATTTGCCTGTCTCAAAATTTCATATAGTAACCCTTATTTCATTAAAGAAACACATCGGGTCGGAACCCTTTTTTCAATTCATTTTCGAGCAACGCTATGGATTCCTCATTATCACTATTCAATAAATATTGCCACGAAGGAAAACTGAATGGTTCCTGCCAGTCAATCTCATGGACAAGGTGCAAACCGCCACACTTTAACGCCTCCTGCATGATGTTGCTGTGAAAAAAACTCACAAGGGACTTGCACTCCTGAATCCTTGAGGTTTTAACAAACATGAACATCGGCTCAAGGACGGGACCATCTTCAAAATCAAGAATAGCAGCTCTCTTGCTGGACAACATCTTTACCGTTGGGGCATTCGGTAAAATATTAAACGGGGTACGATGACGCTCAGGGGAATCAATGCGCTTGATAATCTCGGAAAATGGCCTAACGTTCCGAATATTGTGAGCAAATTCCAAGACCGCGGTACTGCCGAATTGCTCCCTCAGCAACATCAACACAGCCGTAATGCTGGTTTTGCTCATGCAACCATGAGTTGTAATGAGGTCTTTATATAGAGGGTCTATCAAATCCGTCCATCGTGTGGGATAGGGGACGAAAAGGCTTATTGATAAATCACATACCACATTCCAGTAACCCGCTGCGAAAATGCCAATATTGCGCTGTGTTATAATCTTCCTGTGCTTTTCCGGCATCTTCTTAAGGCCAGTCTCACTGGTTATTCCCGTATAGATTCCGGTATCAATAAACTTCTCCCTGAATTTACCGGAAAGAAGCTTGTACAAATCGGAAGCAACGATGACATCTGGAAGATCATCTTCACTTTGCGCCTTCATCAACTCTGAATCATTTATGACTGGCTCCCCATCCAATAACATCGGAGAATAGATCGGAACATCGTGCGATGCGTTATAAAGGCTGACAAATTCGCGGAGGTGATTGTAGGCAACGGACTTAAGAGGACACGTGATTTTCGTATAAAGATTGATTGCATCTTTTCTAATCAGCGGCACTTTATTCTTGGATATATCTTGTTGCAACGGCGGTATCCGGCATGAGGCAAACATCTTGAAGTCGTCCTTTGGCCTGTGTAATGACTTTGACATGGCATCATGTGGTTAGTTTCCAGATTTCATGGCGCTTATGCAGGCTTCCCCGACGATCAGATAAACCCGCTAACGCTCTTTGCACTTGTCCATATTTTCAAACACTCAATCGATATGTACTAACGTATATGACGGTTTTCAAAAAAAGATTTTGACCAAGAAAATTGTTAAAAAAATTCATGAATGCAGATTCTTGTCTGTGAGCAGCTTCTTCACAACGATTTTTTCCTGGCATGTGCCGTAAGGAAGTTGTTGAACAACCTTGCAGCATCAATCCCTCTTGTAAGAGCCATGCGCTGCCGCATATCCTTCAGGAATTTATCAATCTGTTCATCCGAGAGACATCAAACCCCATCTCCTCTGCCAAATGACGAATCGCTTTGCGCCCGGAGTGCTTCCCCGGAACAAACTGCCTGTATCTGCCTAATAACTCAGGGGAAAATACCTCATAGGTTGCGGGCTCTTTCAAGATGCCATCGACATGAATGCCAGACTCATGTGTATAAACTTTTTCACCGACAATCGGTTTTCTATCGGGAATGGGGACGCTGACCCATGATGAAATGGATTTACACAACGCTTTTAAGGCAACAAAGTCAAAATCATGGA
>JAAXWV010000062.1 GCA_013334845.1 Candidatus Roizmanbacteria bacterium
ATTCCAGTATTTCGGGTCTCTCTTTCAATACTTGCCCAAGTAAAGGACCGTTAACTACGTCGGGTGATAATGTGCGCATGGCATTCACAATGTTGTCTGATATCTCCGACAATCCATAACATGTAGCAAGGTTCAACATAATGGGTACTCCTGATACTGATAGGCCAGGGAAATAACCCATTTCAGATTGTTCTTTTTTCAACTGTCCTTCACCGCTTACTGAAAACTGATTAAACGGTCCTAATTGTATTATTTTATTCAGTTTTTCTCTACTCAACCCGTGCGACATCAGGAGAGCGGGCACAATCACATGTTTTTCAATAGACTCTCTAAATCGTTGCGAGACATGGCTAACATTTATTTTTGTCAATGCTCTAAGCAGACCTAAAGAATCATTTCTAAAAAAATCTTTCAGTGTACCCACCATGGTATTCCACATCGCTTGATTGTCTTGTTGCACTATGAAATAAAATTCCTCGGCTGATTTATGACCAAATATACTGCTTAGCTTATACATTTTTTCGTCTACCGGATAATTAAAATAGGGAGAGGTAACTGTGGCTTCATCACTAGAAGGGTTAAAAAATATTCGACTACCCCATTGTTCTAGCAACGTAAAACCAGGTTCAAATAATGCAGTACTACTGGAAGGATAAAATCTATTAAGTATTGCCTCCGCAGCAAAATCTGTCGCAAGGCCCTCTCCCGTCATATTTTTAATCGATCCTTCGTTATTTCTAAAAAATTGAATTGCCTCTGGTATGGTTTTTATTTGCTGACCAAATACATAGTTAATATAGTCGATCACTTTATGTCTTAATTTTAGAGACAGAGTATGCTTTTCGTCATCAGTTAATATTTTCGTTAAATCACTTAATTTTTTAGCCACTTCCCGATATATAGATGAGGAAATTTTGTTTATAGCTTTTTCCTCCATTTGTTTAGATTTGAATCCTTCTTCCCTTTTAGAGAACATTTCTAGCATATTCTTTGGTACTATCGCCAATTCTGTATATTTTTCATCGATGGGAACGGCAGCGCCAGCAGTGAGCACGATAAGATTTGTTACTCGTTTTGCAAATTCCGTTTTTTCATCAACTCCCTGTCCTACCGCCTCAGTGACAACAAAAGTAGACGGCATTGGAACAGTTGGATTACGGTAGGCTTCATTAAGCCATTCCGTGATAGCCTTATCAATTTCAGGAATATCCAATCCTAACAAATATCTCGACTTTTAAGATTGAATGGAAATTTCCAGTAGCTTCATATACGCGTCACGTTTTTCAGTGGTATGATATCCGCCATAAAACTCCTTTGTATTCTGATTGAACACACCATAATCACCGAACAAAAATTCATTCAGCGATACCTTTTTCAAGGGATGACTACCATCGAGTTTTTCTTGAATTATCCTTTGAAACAGTTCTACGCCCGAATACTTTTTTTCTTGCCATTTTTTATATGCACTCCTGATGCGACCTGGAGTGCGCTCATAATTTTCAAAAAAACGTGCTTCGTGATTTTCATTTATCGGCTCCAGTATCGATAATACAGCATTACTCGAAAGCCAATCATAATACGTAGAAGGCGGCATAGATTTAAAAAAGGGAAAGAGGGTGGGAAGAAGTTCGGGAACCTGCATACAAAACGCAATTGTTTTCATTGGATCTGCTTCAAGTGAGATGAGAAACTCGGCTCGAGCCTGCTCGTATTGAAAACCCGAACGACCTTCTTGAGCATAAAGGAGTTCATTGGTGGCAATAAAATTTTTAACGTGCCTCCAACCCCGTTCAGTATAAAATCTTTTAGCAAAATCGAATTTCTGATCAGATCCTGTTGGGAAAGTATTCCCATAGCGTAAAGAGCGCATGAATATAGTGAGTTGTCGTGTTAGCTCACCATAATTTCCACAGGCAGGAAAATCATCCGGTCCGGCAAGTGTAGCTTTGACTGCTTCCAAATCATTTTCGTTGTAGTACATTAGTCCTTTTTTTGTGGTTGTTGTCACAGCGAATTTCAATCTAACTTTGCCTTGCGCTTTGTCAGACGAATTTCCTGTACGTGTCTCTCCCTCCAAGGTATTACTGTTTGCAAAAAAGCCCATATCAACAGACGTTATTTGCCGACCTGTTTTACAATTTACAAATTCAACGGTCGCGTTATATATTTTTTGGCCACTGTTGACCGCCACTTCTCCGAACCGCACATGGGCTTCCATATTGTCCTCAATCTTATATACTTTAGCGTCACGAGCTCCAACATTGACCGGCTTGTCTCCAGCGACTCTATTCAGGACCGAATGAGCCGCAACCAGGAAGTTTTTTCCCGTCGTTATTTTATCTTCTTCTGTTGCTGCTTTACCTATGTCTACCTTAATATCAAAATCGGATGGATTATCAGCATTGTCTTTAAGGAGTTTTGGAGCTCGTGAACATTTAGCCGTAAGCTTCCTCATTTGTTCACGTATTTGAGCTGATTTATTGTTCGGTTGAGCTAATCGGTCAACGGCATTGCGCACTCCCCATAATGTCATTTTAGGATTCGTTAAGTGGAACTCATTCAATATTTTCGCCGATATGGAGCCTGCACGGGCAAGTAAAATCTTATCTTCTTCGCGGCACTCAGTGAAAATCTCTCCGAAGGTGAATGTGCTATATCCTTCCCATTTCTTATTTTCTGGCGATGGGCGACCACCCTCTGATGGATTCATATTTATTCGATGTAACTATATCCTTTGTTTCTTGTCGTCTGGATTGCCTCAGAATCGAGTCCCAAGGTACTTAACTTCTTACGTAATCGCGCGATGAGGCGGTCAATCGCCCAATCTGAGTAATGCTCTTCTGTATCGATCGGCCAAATTATTTTGGCCAAGGTATCGCGATCTACTACATCGCTTTTATACATCAGGAGGGTTTCGAGGATACGCTTTTCTTTCTTAGAAAGCGAAGTGGTGATATTAACATTGTTACACACAATAGAGCGACCTGATATCTGTATACTTGCTTTGGGTGCCAGATTTTTAATGTAGTGTAACAGGAGTTCAATCGAGATCAAATGTTCCCTTACCGCTCCCAATGCTGTGAAGTGGTGGAGAGCATGAATCTTGAGTGGATCTTTAATTGGATTTTTTTCCACGATATCAAAGAGCACCTGTTGCTGAACCTCGGAAAGACTGTAGTAGATACTTTCTATACGCATCTGCACCTGCGGCATTTCGGCTAACCGGGCAAGATTGATCGACCTCTCTTCCAATACAACTCGTGCTGCGTGTTTCAAGAGCCAGGTGTGTCCTCCACACCACCTTACTAACGATTTGACTATTTTTTCAGGAAGTGCTGCATTCCATTTCTGAGCAAGATAATGAACAAACTGAGCTGAATCGACTTCATCAAAAAGCGGATAATAGAAAACAGATTTAAGGAAGTCTGAGTTAAGATTTTTGGTAATCATTGGATCGGTTACATCGGTCTCAAAGAGAAAATAGAAGCGATATTGATCATGGTGTTTCTGAAGATCTATTAACCGATTCAAAATGCCAATATTTTTCGTGTCGATAAATACTGAACTACCGGTAAAAACATAGGCTTTCTTCTCCTGTAATTTAATGCCTTGCAACTTGTCATATATATCTTCTACTTCTGACTCTGTGATATATAAAACTTCTGTAGAAATCGGGAGGGGATCGTTCTGTAAAATCTGATCAAGCCGCCATTTAAGATCGGCCTTAGGAGCGCCAATAATAAAGGCCGGATTATTTTTCTCGTAGCACTCGTGTACAAAGCGCACAGGTCACGATATTTCTTCGGTTCAAAAAAATTATATGCCATTTCGAGCGATTATAGCATATCTGACATTTTTTTGTCAGATACATTGTCAAGCAGATGCTTAAACCTGCTTTTATACTCAGATTAGTTATTTATTTACTAAACTCTATGAAAACAACACTGCAGGTGCCCAACAAACAATACATGGCTGCGGTTCGCAAGGACTGTTTGGTACAAATTTTACTCACCCCTCACCACTCGGTATGTGAAATGAGTATCAAACGTCACTCACTTAGAGGGGCTCGAGTGCACGCGATGGAGCGTTATTACTAAGGTGGTCATTTCCCCACCCGTTTAAAGAGATAATGATCGCCGGAATGATAGACGAGCTGATAGTTAACATCAGCTTTGATTTTCCCAATCAGCTCGTTGATTGAGTCGGGAAGGTGTCCGATATTTACACTTCCCCACAACCCGTCAAGTCGTTGACCGGGACGCGCGTCAATGGCGATATAGTCGGGTTTGTAAGGTTCGTAATCAATCCGGAGCAGCCACATATTCCGGTGAGTAAAATGCCCTGCTAGGCTATTTTGAGTCATCACCGAGGCATTGGCTGGAATTTTACTAAGTAATACATCTAAAAAGACAAAGTCATGGGTATGTTGATAAAAGCTAGGGTTGTAAGCTAAGGCAAACGGGCCATGCATAACAAATCGATATAAAAAAAGAGCGTTTCCAATGATTGCAAGGGCGATAATCGTCAGAACTACTCTGGGGAGAAAACGTTGAAGTAATCGTAACCCAAATACTGCCGATACTCCAAGAATGGCAGATAAGAGAATGCTATAGTGAAGCCCAAGTTCCCAGCGGAGTACCCAGTTCGGTGATGAAAACCGGGTAAGAAAATCCAGAAATATCAGTCCATAAAAAGCTGGAGAAAGTAGTGATACAAATCCAAAACTCCAGAAACTATAGAGAATTGTTTTTACCTTGACCGGCACATCAATGAAAGAAGTCACAATATGGAGAGGATTAAATGAGATCTGCTCTGATCCATACTGATAAAAACCTCCGGAGAAAAACGGGATGATGACTTTTATCGCAAGCGCCCCCCACACGAGTGAAATAAGGCAAGTTACAAGAGCGATTTTCCACCATTTCCGGTTGAGAAAAAATATCGAAACACCCATCCCCGTTCCGACAATAAAATTACTCTCCTTAAAGCCGAGGGTAAGCAACAGAAAGAGAAAGTACCAGCGTGGTTTTTGAGATACCAGTGCATAGTAAGCAGCAATAAATGTGCACGAGGCTATAGTCACTTCGTGGAAGTCAGTAATTACGGCATTCTGAACTCCCACAAAGAGGAGGTACGAAATCATGGCAGCAAACGCGAGAAGGCGGTTCTTGAGCACCTTGACCCCCGTTAGATAGAGCAAGAATCCGCCTATCCCCACTGCCGACGCTTGGGCAACAAGCATGGTCTCCGGCGCCGAAAAAATCCAATAGAGAGGGGAAAGGAGAAAAATACTCGGATTAAAATGATCGGCAAAAATCCACTTTCCACCCACTACAAAGTGATCGATTATCGGCGGAGCAAAGTGAGCCACTCTCCAAAGTGCTTGATCAAATATTCCGAAGTCGTAATAAAATGTCTCGTATTGCCAAAATCGAACTACTGATACAAGTGCACCTGCGATCGCAAACATAAAACACACCAAAAGGTATATTAAAGGGACTGTCTTCTAAGCTTTTAATATTGCAGATTTTAAAACTCGGGGAAGGGTTCCCCAGCCTCTCAAAGTAGATTGTTGAGTATGGTTTAAGAAACCAGAAGAAATTGTTTACAGTTGTTTCGACAAAAGCATTGACTTGAAAAGAAAAGATAAGGTATAGAATAAGCAAAACCACAAACGCAACCGATAAACTAGCTTCCAGATCGTGCTTGCCAAACTTCTTGTCGGTTTTGGAAAGATTAGTCTCTTCTTTCATTGTTTTTCCTCCCAGGTTTCATCACAAACAATAAATATCACGAAATCAAAAGAAAATCAAACCCACTTCACCAAAAAAGCTTGTCACAGAGCCAAAATTAAATATACTATCCATTTAACAAGTTTTTTTGGAGGCATTTGATGTTTGAAGTTCTAGGTGCAAAGTCGATAGCTGGCGAAGAGGAAGAGACCTTAAAATTCTGGTCTGATAATGATATATTCAAAAAAACCATCAGCAACCGAATCAACTCGCCGCACTTTGTTTTCTTTGAAGGCCCACCGACAGCAAACGGCTTGCCTGGAATTCATCATTGCCTTTCGCGCATTTACAAGGACACTGTTTGCAGATGGCACACCATGCACGGCTTCAGGGTCGACAGGAAAGCCGGCTGGGACACCCACGGTCTGCCAGTAGAGCTGGAAGTTGAGAAACAGCTTGGTTTCTCCGGCAAGCAGGAAATAGAAAAATACGGAATCGAACCCTTCATCAAAAAATGCAAGGATTCTGTTTTCAAATACGAGAGCCAATGGGTCAAGATGACCGAAAGAATCGCTTTCTGGCTTGATTTCGAACATCAGTACATGACCCTAAAGAATGACTACATCGAATCGCTATGGTGGATTCTCAAAACAACCTGGGACAAAGGTTTGCTCTATCAGGGCTACAAGGTCGTACCGTATTGCCCAAGGTGCGGAACCACGCTCAGTTCTCACGAAGTTGCCCAAGGTTATGAAGAAACAAAAGATCCGTCGATATTTGTAAAGATGGAGCTTGTTGATGAGCCAGGTACATGTTTCCTTGTTTGGACAACCACCCCTTGGACGTTGCCGGCAAACGTTGCCTTGGCTGTCAAAGCCGATGTTGACTACGTCAAAGTCAAAAAAGGCGACGACATGCTGATAATGGTTGAAAACCTTGTTGCCCCTGTGCTTGAAAAGGATTATGAAATAATCGACAGGTTCAAGGGTTCGACCCTTGCCGGTAAGCAGTACAAACCGCTTTACACGTTCATGAAACCTGACAAAAAAGCTTATTATGTAATAACAGCCGATTTTGTCGGTGTCCAGGACGGTTCAGGCATAGTCCACATTGCTCCGGCGTTTGGCACCGATGACATGGAACAATCCAGGAAATATGACCTTCCGGTGCTCATGACTGTCAATGAAGCTGGAAAATTCCTTCCCGAGATAACTCCTTGGGCAGGTAGATTCGTAAAAGATGCCGATGTCGACATCATCATGGATTTAAAGACTCGAGGAATACTCTTCAAGTCAGGAAAGATAACACACACCTATCCGTTCTGCTGGAGATGTGATTCGCCTCTGCTCTATCTTGCAAAACCCTCATGGTACATAAAAATGTCCGCTTTGCGTGACAACCTGATAAAAAACAATGAAACCGTAACATGGTACCCAAACCACATTAAAGAAGGCAGATTTGGAGAATGGCTTCGCGAAGTCAAAGACTGGGCAATATCGCGTGAACGTTATTGGGGAACGCCTCTTCCAATCTGGGTTTGTGAAAAGTGTGGAAAGCAGATTGCCGTTGGCTCAATAAAAGAACTGAAG
>JAAXWV010000063.1 GCA_013334845.1 Candidatus Roizmanbacteria bacterium
GCACGATACCGGTATTAGGTTCGATTGTGGCGAACGGATAATTAGCCGCCAAAATATCATTATTAGTCAGGGCGTTAAAAAGTGTTGATTTGCCGACATTTGGCAAACCGACGATGCCGATTGATAGGCTCATAGTTGACCTTTCCGACTGTTGCAAATGCTGGTACGGGTATTTGTCCGCATATTATCATCTCCTTTGGGCTAGCTATTATTTTCGTTATTACTCGTTCGATTATGTGTTTCTTTTGTTCAAAATTAAGGTCGCTCAATTTTGTTGTCGTGCGTGATACGAGTTTTTCTACATCTATTTTACCAGTAATACCCCTGTTTTTAGAAGCAATAGCAAGTTCATCTTCGATAATAGATTTTCGTTTGTTTGTTGCACGCATATGATGATCTAACATCTCTTCGCTTATAATACCTTTGCCATAGGCTTCTATATAGCGTTTTTGCTCGTTTTCGACGTCTGTGAGAGACTTTCTTATCGTTTGTGTGTCATTGAGTGGTTTGTTGATTTGTTGCGCCTTGAGCCATCTTTCTGCATGCGTTCGGATTTGTGCAGGATCGCTTAAAAGGGAGGCGATAGTTTTCCAAATTAGAGAGTCTGCGACAGTTACATTTATTCCACCGACCGGGCATTGGTTGATGCGATCAAATGTTTTATGGCGACTTGTGCAGCGATAATACTTCTTGCCAGTCGGGCCGTCGCCATTTCGATTTGCGCCACAGCTGCATTTAATTAGGCCTGTGAGTAGGTAGTCGTGTTTGCGATTGGTTGGTCTAAATTTAACATTTAGCTTTAATTGATTTTGAACTTTTTTGAATAGCTGGTCACTTATAATAGGTTCGACTTTATGAATTATCCATTCAGTCCTATCGCGCTTGCATTCGTCCAGTTTTCGCGTCGCAGATCTATCTCGTCGTATAATTTTAATAAAGAATTACTTTTTGCCGATTTCCTGATCAAACGTCGTACATTACGATTCATTTCGATTAATTCGTATCTTATTAAATTATGTCGAAGGGTTTCGTGAATTTTTTCGTCTTTATTTTCTATATCAGCAACATTTCTTGTGCGCATATGAAGGCCACGCGCTTTATATATATCCAAAGCGTGCGAGTAGCTTTTTTCAAGTTGCGAAACAATAGTTTTTTCTGGTGTCATAGACCTTTAAGTAGGTCGCCGAGATCCACCTTCATTACCTTAGCTAGTCGCCACATAGTGTGAACGCTAGGTGAGTGGTTGCCGTTTTCAATATGACCAACATAGGTTCTATAATATCCGGCTTTTTCAGAAAGTTGTTCTTGGCTAAGCCCAGTTTTTTCTCGCACAGAACGAAGTCGTTTGCCGATGTATGATGCAAACTTTTGCTTTTCAGCATTTTTCTGCAAACGAGTTATGTTGCCAAGGTTTGGTTTCATATCTCTATTAGAATCCAATCACCAATACTAGACCACGCACTAGTGTTGGTGTTAAGATGTAAATAATGTTTAGTTTTTTGCTAAAAAAGAAGAAACAATATCGACCTGAATATATAGAGCATGTTATTGGAGTAGTTTTATCAAATCGATCAATATTTATAAACCCTGCAGATATATTTAGGACTAATATATACTCTGGATATGCAATTGGAAGGTTGTTTGAAAGAGATAAAAAACGCTTGAATGACGAGTTCGATTTTATCGCAATTCATTTTATTTATAATGCACTCAGTAATTTAGGTGTTGATATAGATACATTCAATAGCGCTCTTAAGTCGGTATTTGATAATTACGATATCGATGCTTCATATCGAGCTTTTTGCGATATAAGGATAGTTCAGTATTACCCATTAGACTATAGGGAATTGGCTACGGAATTTATCTCTAGTCTAAAAGTGCAAGATTTTCCGGAAAGATTCCAATCCGAATCGTGCCGAATATTGTCATGTCAATTCGAAGGAGTATATAAGAAAATGTCGAAATATATCCTTGCGGAACTAAAGGAGATTGGAAACGACTATCTCATAGAAAGACCTTAGTATTCAATAGTGCCTAATAAACTAAACGAGGATGATTATGAGGTGTTGGTTGAATATTTTTTGCTACTCGACGAAATAGAAAAATCTCTTAATGGATAGAATAGCCTGTAATACATCTGATAATAGGTGTAAAATGTCTATAGTGCTATGAAAATTTATGCAACAAATTTCAAAGATAATCCAACTGATCTTTCGTCAGTTGGTGGTGATGTTACTGAAAAGTTTCATCGATTATTATCTGATGCAATCAGTGCCGATAATTTACTAGTACTTGCTGGATCTGGAGCATCCTTGGTTGTAGTTGATAGTAAGGGGAAGTCAGTCCTCCCTTCAATGGGGGATTTATGGAACGTGGCGAAAGGAGAAAAGGATTTTGCTGAAGTAGCAAGAATTGTAGGTTATGATATTACGAAAGAGAATATCGAGGGATTTCTATCTAGGTGTGAGAGCTCTCTAGAATTTATTTCTAAAGATGATAAGACTAAAGTTGAGAATTTGCTAAAAGTTATTAGATCTCGGATTGGTGAATTATGCGGGGTGGTGAATCCCGATACAGAACTAGATGTTCATGAGACATTTCTTAGGAAGTTAGTAAGAAGAAATCAAAGAAAAACTCGAACTAAAATATTTACAACTAACTATGACAAATGTTTCGAATTTGCGGCTTCGAAAACAGGTATGATTCCTGTCGATGGGTTCTCTCACGTAATTCCTCAGAAGTATGATCCAATATATTTTACGTACGATTTTGTTAGACGTGATGATGACGAAGGCAAGATAGAATTTTTGCCAAACGTATTTCAATTACTTAAGCTTCATGGCTCAATTGATTGGGCAAGAAGTGATAAGACAGGAGAAGTACATAAAGAGCAGAATTGTAAGGATCCGTTGATAATTTATCCTCACGATGGAAAGTTTAAACAATCGTTTGAACTTCCGTATTTAGATATAATTTCAGATTTTCAAAGGAGCTTGAGAAAAAACAGCACAACCATAATAGTATGTGGCTTTGGCTTTAATGATGATCATTTATCAAATATGATCGATTCCGCAGTTCGAACTAATGGTGAGCTAAAAATTATTGTGGTGAATAGGACGATTGATATAAATAACAAGTATATCTCAAGGATGAAAAAACTTATTGAAAAGAATGATTGTCGGATTATGCTTGTCGAAGGTACATTTGAAGATTTCTCCGAACATCTTCCTTATGTGATGCTTTCTCATACAGAGGAGGAGCTGCATAATGAGAGGACAAGTAGGGTGATCATCGAAGGGCTAAAAGTAGATGACCAGAAAGATTAAGGAAGTTCCTGTTAGTCCTTTCGATAAAGATAGATTCATAGGAACGGTTTTAAAAATAACACCCAATTATACCAAAGTTGCACTTCCATTCGCGTCTAAGCCGACAGCTAAACAACTACATGGTCAATATATAGGCGCAGGTGAAGTTGGAGAACTGGTCTTTTTCGAAGATAGCGATAGAACGATTTTAGGTAGAATCACTGAAGTCACTCTTGAAGATTCAGATATGATGAAAAAACAAACACAGCCCGAGCCAGTGCAGGCAAATAACCTGAGCTCAATAGGTATTATACAGCTATTGGCCCAATGGGATTTTATTACTGGTGAGGTAAGTAGGGGAATATCGAGATATCCAAGAATTGGCGCATTTGTATATTCGGCACATCCGAAATTAGTACAGTTAATTTCTCAGGGTGAAATTGAGAGTGGAGCGCCAGTTATTGATCTTGCATTGATACCCCATAGCGATGTCTCAGTTTCTGTTTTGCCAGAAGATCTATTTGGTAGGCATCTTGCAATTTTGGGTTCTAGCGGTGGAGGAAAAAGTTGGTCAGTGGCGAGGATTGTCCAGGAAATTAGAGATAAAGGCGGAAAAGTTATACTTATCGATCCAACAGGTGAGTTTCACGCCACCGATGGGGGTACTGTTCATTTAGCGGTTAAGGAAGTTGAACATAAAAATGAGGAGCTGGTTTCTTTTTCATATAAACATTTGACCGAGAGCGATCTCTTCGCTATTTTTCAGCCGAGTTTGGGGATGCAGGCGCCAGCCCTACGTTCGGCAATACGCCATCTTAAGCTAGTAGGACTTGATCCGAACTGTGCAGATGAAAACGGAATTGTTAAGATTGAAAGCAAATCGGATCTTGATCATATTATGCAGCTTGAACGTGAGAAGTTTAAAGAACTGATTAGACCCGGGGCTGATTTTAATATCATGAATTTAGTTGAGCAGATTCAGCAAGAATGTTATAAATTTGATAGCTACGGTAATTTGAAATTTGACGATTTCAAATACAGCGCTTGTTATCCAATGGTATCGCGTATTGAAGGGGCTATCATAAGTGACGAACTCGCATTTCTTTTTGACCCCAGCAGTGATGCATCACTAGTTGATAAAATAGATGAGTTCTTATGCGACGATACAACAAATGTACTACGCATTTCGTTAAAGAATGTTTCTTACGAGCGAAGTGCGCGAGAGATCTTAGTCAATAGTTTAGGTAGGTTGTTGCTTAACCGTGCTCGTAAGGGTGCATTTAAAGAACTCCCGACAGTAATTGTATTAGACGAAGCTCACCAATTTCTTAATAAGAATATTGGTGACGAAGAAATGAGTTTTAAGCTTGATGCTTTCGGCTTAATCGCTAAGGAAGGCCGCAAATATGGGCTAACGACTGTATTAGCTACACAGCGACCTCGTGATATTCCTCATGACGTATTAAGCCAAATGGGATCGATGATTGTTCATAGGTTGGTAAATGAGGGTGATATTGCCGTTATCGAGAAGGCGTCAGGGGATTTGGATAAGAGTATATTAAACTTTTTGCCAACACTCAACCAAGGAGAGGCGATTATATTAGGGACAGGACACCCGATACCGCTTACTATGCATATTATTCAACCAAACGAGAAACCTGATTCAAAAGGCCCTGATTACTCAAAATATTACAAAAAATAAAAATTTTGTGTGCGAACCAAGTATAGAGACAGAAAAGATAAAAGGGAAGGTGGGGTGCTTTCTGTCGCTCAGTACTTATAGCAGGGGGGCGTTTTATTGTGCTCGCGTAGAGAATGAGCAAGTTCTGACGATAATTACCACTGTTGACTGTATATATTAATATGCATTTTTTAAATCAAAAAATTTATAGTCTTTTCCGTCGGCGCCCTTGAAGGGCTCATTGAAAATAGCTCGAATCCAGATTGTTCGGGGTGCGCTTAATTGGAACTCTATACTTTTAATTAGCATGTTGTAAGATGGCTTAATGTTTATTGGCTGATTCTCTAGTATCTTAACGAGACTAGAAGTGATGTCAATCCAAAATCCCTCTTTAATAAAAGGCTTGAACTCAACGCCTTGCTCTTTCAAAAATCTGACCACTTCTGCTTGCATACTTTCAAAGTAGGCGAAGTTTATTGGCCCGGGGGCATGAAGATTGTTGTTCCCGATCATTATTTTCATGCCTGCTTCGAAGTTTTTTAATACATCCAATGTGCTTTCATCTATCTTATCTTTGTTGATGTGTACTACCCAGTCGCAGTAGAATCTTAAATGCTTATATTGATCATTGTTGTCGTGACCTCTTGAATGATCCAGGAGTTTGCGTGTTTGTACGAATAGGTAAGTGACTTCAACTTCCGTCCAGACCTTCGTATGTTTAATGAGGTTGTCTAGTTTTTCTAGTATTTGTGGAATAGCCATACGGATATCTATATTAGTCTTGGTGTGACGCTTCTTCAAGAATTACGTTTAAAGTATGTCTTATTATACCAATCGAATGCATATCTGCAGATGTATCACGTTTTGAGATTGGAGCATGGAGTGCCTCGTCGGCATCAAATCTAAATAAAGTGTTTAGTTGTTCAATGCGTTTTTTATCCGTTTGAGACCAGTGGTAGTTATTCGTAACTTGAGCAAATGTATTGTAGCCAAACAGGGGAGGAATATGGTCAAGAAGGGCCCTAATAAGAGCGTGTGCAGACTGGGCATTTTCTCTTGCCACTGAGTCGTTGATTTCAGATATTACAGCTTCTAGCTTTTTTGTGCTATATCCTTTATTCTTTGCCGATTCAATGAGTGACTTCGTGAGTTCGTATGTTATATATGGAGGGACGGATGCACTAGGTGCTGCACTAGAGTCCTGATTAGGCGTTTCGGGCTCTTCCTGTATATTAGATTCAATTATCTGGCGAGTATGCGATGGTATACGAGTGAAGCTTGGGAAACCTGAGCTAGTGTTACCACCGGTTGGTTCGAGGCCACCATCTTCAACCAGGGTATAGAAAGCTTTTGTTACCCGTTGCGGGTTAATTGGCCATATTGACTTGGTAATTTCTATGGAAGGAAACCTGAAGTCGCCAAAGGGACTATTAATACCCTCAAGATATCCGTAAGTCAGAATAATTCGCTCGACATTCTCTTGATTGAGTGTACCCTCAAAAATAGTGGACTTAAAAAAGTCCTCTGGAGACTTTCCAGACGGCAGATGCACTACTCGGGTTGATTCGTCATAGTATACTAACCCATCAGAAAAGAGACCGATTACAGGAAAATAGCCAGATGGGATTGTTTTGTACTGTTCGGATGATATTGGAAGCTTGAGTAGTGGTAGTGCGAGACGCATGATTTCCGCCAGCTTCTCTCGAGCATCACCGTATTTGCCGAAATCCCATAACCCATACACAGTTCCTGACATATTAATGCCGAGATATCCGATCCTATCTTCAAGATATTCATCTTCGTATGTCTCAAAATACTGATACCCAGCGTCATCACGTTCACTGTTGGCTACCTGGGGATTGCCTAAAAAGACTCGTTTTCCATCTGACAAGTGGGTGAAACTAAATACTTCTGGCATAAATCCTCCTGGAATTGTTTTGAGTAACCTCTACCGCTTGAATTGGGTGGCATTTCTACCGTGACTGAATAAGGTATGTATTCAACCTCACAGTCCCGATTGATAAACTCATGAGAATATTTTAACAGAGGCAAGGGAAAAATACGAGACATTTTATATTGGCGGGGTATTTGTGTTATTATTATGCTTGAATAAGCATAAGGAAAATTTTTGGTGGCAAATATTATCAAACTCAACAAGGCTAAAAAGAAAGTATCAAAGAAGGCCCTACTTATTATCGGATTGCTGATTATTGTATTTATTGGCGGTGCGCTGGCTTATTATTTTTTGGTAATCAATAAATCTGGTAGTAATAATTCGTCTCAATCTAATAA
>JAAXWV010000321.1 GCA_013334845.1 Candidatus Roizmanbacteria bacterium
TCATCATTGACGAATAACTCTCTAAAATATTTAGTTTATATAGCATGGGACAGAAGTGATTGCGCAAAATGTCCTGCATTGCCTAAGTGCGTGTTTTTTTGTCCAACATCTCTAATGACAAATAAAAAATGTACTTATTATGATTTAGCAATAAAAAAACAAATGCATAGTTATATAACTAATCTAGCAAAAAATGGAGATAATAAGATAATATACGACAAACCATTTTCTGAAGGGAATTTTTATAAGACAGCAGATAGAACGTGTTTATGATAATATGATTTAGGGTTTAGGCTAGATAATCGGTTTTTCTCTCAACTTCCTCAATAATGTAGCATGCAAGTCATCGTTTTTCAAGTTGATCGTCCACTGGCATTTTTCAGATGTAAGTAGAACATATGTTTTCAAAAACCATGTAACTTTCAAAGCCTTCTTTTGTTATAGCTCCATAAAGACTTCATGCCGTTGAAATGGTTCTTGTCTATGGCAAACTCGTTTTCATGTCTATGTATCCTGTACTGCTAAAACACTTGTAAAAATTAATGTGAAGTTCAAATCTCCATTTAAAAAAGAATTTGCAATTGTCTTTAAGGAATCGCTTAATGATAAAGTACTTGGCGGTTACAACTGGCATTTTAAACCATAAATCGTACAGCCTCAAGTGAACCATGTTACACACCTAGAGACTCTCCTCTGAATAATGGTTATGATAATAATATTCATATTGCTTGGGTATTTGTAGAAAAATAAATCACGGTAATTCTCCAAATTAGCCACTGGATGTATTGCAATGGTTTACAATATATAAACATACCCAAGGTGTGGCAACGCAAAATTGTACAAAGTCAGGAGAGGCAAGCTCAGATGCAGTTTGTGGAGGTATGAATGGAAACCGGGCAAGGTTCATTGGAAGCTTGACCGCAAACAGTGGAGGAGCATATCAAAATACTTTGTTCTTTGTCTATCATCCAAAAAAGGTGTCTGAACAGCTTGGAGTGTCTGTAAACATCGCTGCAAAAGCAAAGTCTCGCATAAGCGGAACGGGAACCTGATATATTCAAAGGCATTGTCGAAGTCGACAAGACTTTACCTTGGTGGACAGCGGAACAACAAAAGACAAGATGTTAGAGCAGAAGGGACAAAGGGAGGCAAAGATATAACAAAACAGTCGGTGTTTGGCATACTCTGCCGTGAAGATCATGTATGGGCTGAAATAGTTCCTGAAATAAAGGCTGAAACCCTAATGCTAATAATCGAATGCAAAGTTGAGTTCGGTTCGTGTGTCTGCTTAGATATGTGGAAAACATACACCGAAGTTGCATCCAAAGGAGTTATTAGACGTGAGAAATTGCATTTGTTCCTGGCCGAGTATTGTGTGGAAGTACAATCATAGAAAAGAAGCTACATCATACCAAGTTAGAAAATTGTTGAAAATGTTGGCAAACAGTTGTAATATTGCCTAAGTTTGTGGCTGTTTGTGTGAATTACCCAGTATGAGGGGGAAGGAATACAACGATTTTAACAAAGATTATACTGTTGCCGTGAGATAAGTAGTATGTAAATGGAGAGAAATGAAACTGGATAACATAAGTCTATTTAAAAAGATAAATAAATTGGATCTGCGAAACTTCACAACTATCTGGGGCGGACAGGCTCTCTCAATTATCGGTTCGGACATGAGCGGTTTTGCAATGACTCTTTGGCTCTGGGATGCAACTGGTAAAGCAACACCAATGGTTTTCGTGTCACTTCTTCGTTTGATTGCCATAATAACACTTGTGCCTTTTGCTGGGTCGATTGCTGACAGGTTCAACCGGAAAACAGTGTTGATTGTGTCAGACGCCGGAGGAGCTCTGGTAACTGCAGTTACAATGGTGTTGCTGTTAATTGGCGAAATGTCGGTAACGATTGTTTATGTTGTAGGATTTTTGAACCAAGTTTTCAATGTCTTCCATAATATTGCCAACGAAGCAATTAAAGTGCAGGTTGTGCCTAAAGAACAATTAGGAAGAGCTGCCGGTATGACATCGTTTTCGGATTCCTTTTCAGGTGTTGTGGCACCTGTCTTTGCAGCCGCTTTGATTCCGCTAATCGGTTATGTTGGCGTATTTTTGATTGATCTTGTTTCGTTTACCTTTGCCTTTATTACGATTTTTATG
>JAAXWV010000064.1 GCA_013334845.1 Candidatus Roizmanbacteria bacterium
GCCCGGTAGACCAGTTCGAACAGCTCGCGCGCTTCCTCAGCGCTCATCTGACTCATCGATTGAAGGTGCCGCTTCGAGGCTACAATGAAAAAAGCCCGGATGGGAACCTCCGGATCCTGGTGCAGCACGAAATTCTGCGTCTGTGCGATCATCCCGCCAGGCGGTACGATTTGCCCGCTCGCGATCGCGCAGCCGATGCACTCGCAGGTATGACTCCTCCCCTCGATATCGGTAAAGGTGTAACTCATCTCTTTCCCTCGTCCACTTTCTCATAAAATGCTTGGAAAGTACGATCCTGATGATGCAGTTTCTGGTTCGCGGCATAAGCCATCACAGTTTCGAGGGCAATTTCACTGATCGTCAGCGCCCCATATCCCTCCTGCCATTTGGATTGTTGGTCACTTTCTGGCATGAGGTTAATTGCGTGCGCGCTTGCTCCTTTGATCCTCTTCACACACCCGGCCACCGACAAATTCGGCGGAATACTGCAGAGAATGGATCCCCTTGGGCATCTCACCATCTTTGAGAGGGATTCAAATAGCAATATAACTGAGATAATTAAACCTAACGGTGCTGATGTTTATCATGCACATTGGTTTCTTTCTGGTCTTGCACTTACATACGCTATGAATCGGCCTTCTGTTATTACAATGCACGATGTGTCACTTCTTCATATACGTGAGTCGAATAAGCATTACGAGGATTATTATAAATGGGCAGTTGATCGGTTTAAGTCACGACGGATTCCGATTATTGTTGTATCCAATGTGGCTAAGAATGATACGATTGAGTATGCAAGGTATCCTGAGCATTTAATTCACGTAATCCCTAACGGTATTAATCAAGATCGATATTTTCCACTCTATAAGGAAAAGAAAAGCCGTTTTACAATTATTTATTCGGGTGGTCTTGGTAAAAGAAAAAATGTTGATTTGCTTTTAAGTGCATATAAAGTTCTGGAAGAAAAATATGATCACGTGGAACTGAAATTGGCAGGAGCATATCCTGAGAGAACATCCTATCCAAATATTGCAAAATCGTTAGGATTAAAACGTGTGACATTTACCGGATACATTCCAGATGCTGAAATGAATCGATTCTATAACAGCGGAGATCTGCTGATTTACACATCACTTTATGAAGGATTTGGATTTTCTCCTCTAGAAGCAATGTCTGCCGGGGTTCCTGTTCTTTCAACTTCAGGCGGTGCTTTGAAGGAAATATCTGGAGATGGTGTTCAAGCTGTCGAGTACAACGCTGAAGATGTTATCGATAAAGCTTCCAGGTTAATTGAACATGAGCAAGACAGACAGGCTTTGATAGAAAAGGGGGAGAAGTGGGTTAAGCAGTATAGTTGGGAGAATACGGCAAAAAAAACTTATGAAGTATATGAGCTTGCCTTAAAACAGTATTCAAAATGAAGATAACTTATGTATCGTGTCTGACTCAAAATTGTGGAATCGGACGTTATACGCATGAGCTGGCCTCAAGATTTTATGAGTCAGAAAATGATGTGCTGCTCTATAGAAAAGAAGGTGGGAAAGAACCTTTTATTAAAGACTATCCCTATCGGTCTTTCAAAGGTTTAAAACATTATGTTGCACCATATTTTCTTAGCAAAGCAATCTCCCTTCAAAAAAGTGACATGTGGCACGCTGATTATGTAGATTCGGCAACAGCTTTGTACTTGTCAGGAAAGAAAGGGCAGAAAATCGTCACTACTGCACACGATGCAATTCCATTTATTTACTCAAAGCCTTTAGATCGTTTTGTGTACCAGTATGAGCTAAAAAGAGCAGTCGAAGTTTCTCAAGCAATTATAGTTGTATCCAAAAAGTCAAAGGAAGATCTTGTTTATTATGCAGGGATTAATCCTGATATGATTCATGTAGTATATAATGGAATCAATCATCAACTTTTCTATCCTGACTTGCAAAAGCCTCACAACGAGATTTTTACAATCCGCTACATTGGTGGTCTTTCCAAGCATAAAAACGTTGAAACAATTATAAAAACCGCCAGAATCCTTGAGAAATCAGGGTACAAATTTCGCTTTGAAATTGGAGGCGGTGGTTTTAATAATACTAATCTTCCTAAACTTGCTAAGGAGTTGGAGGTAAAAAGTGTTGTCTTTTCTGGATTTATTCCGAACGAAAAGCTAAGAGAGTTTCTTTCTGGTGCTGATGTTTTCCTTTACCCGAGTCTCTATGAGGGTTTTGGCTTTCCGCCTCTTGAAGCTATGGCCTGTGGAACACCAACTATTTCATCAAACAAGGGCTCGCTACAAGAAGTATTAAATGGAGGTGCTGAACTGACAGACCCTGAACCGGAAAATTTTGCAGCAATTCTTTCTGGCTTATTTAAAGACCCTGTTAAGCTTCAATCCCTTCGTGAAATGGCTATTCAAGCATCTTCCAAGTATTGTTGGCGCAAAACAGCTCAGGAAACCGAGAAAATTTATCAGAAACTAAGGTAATACTTACCCCCCGTTGAGGTTGCATTCGTTACTTGCATATGAGTAACAGAAATATTCGCCACAAGTGCAATCTCATGCTACAATACTCAAAAATACTTTGGACGCTGGTAAATAATAGTCTCGAGATGATTATCGGGATGGGGACGATTATTCTTGTTACCCGTGTCTACTCACCAGTTGAGGTTGGTGCATGGACTGTTTTTACAACAGTTTTCTTTTTGGTGACAAAACTAAGAGAGGGCGTTATTCAAACGGCGCTTATCAAGTTTTTGTCAGGTCAAGAGAAAGATAAGTACTACTCCGTTCTTAAGGCTAGTTTTTTCACTAACATCACCATAGAAACTGTTCTTTCCAGTCTTGTTTTTTTAATTGGTTACCTAGATTATTTCAAAGAGCTTAGTCTGCTATTTCTTTTCTATCCCCTCTATTCAATGCCTTGGGCGATTTATCGCTGGCAGCTTTTTGTTCATCAGAGCAAGCTGAGGGTAGAGGTGATTTTCAAAATAAATGTGGCTATCCTCGTTGTTTTACTGGTAGGGTTTTCAATGCTTCTTTTCTGGAAATGGCAGATTACAGATATGATCGTCATACTTGGATTTGGGGCAATGAGCGGTAGTATTGTTGGGTTAAAAGTAATAAACCCAAAGTTAATCCTGATTGCAAAGACAACACCCGAGTTATATAAAGACATGTTGTCATATGGAAAATTCGGGATGCTTCGCGAGCTAACAGGCACGCTTTCTACCCGGATCAACGTTTTCCTAACAGCCGGATTTTTAACACTATCTCAAACTGGTTTGTTAGGAATTGCGCAGCGCTTTACCCAATTAATTCTCATTCCAAATGCTGCTATTCAAACCCTTGTATTCCCAAAGGCATGTGAGCTTAGTAGCCGAGATAGAAAAGACGAGTTAAAAGTTTTGTATGAGTCATCGGTTGCAATGCTCCTTGCAATGTTTTTACCTCTGGTTGTTCTGATGGTCATTTCTGCACATAGTCTGATCTTGATGTTCAATGGAAAAGACTATCTGGATGCAGCGCCTCTTCTGGTCATTATGATAATAACTGTTGCCCTTTATTCGCCATTCGGGAACGCGTTTGGCAGTGTTATCAATGCGATTGGAAAGCCGGAAATGAATATGAAAGTGGTCGTGGTTAATTCCATTATCAACATATGCTTATCGTTTTCACTGGTTTTGACGGTTGGGTTATATGGTGCAGTTCTTGCTCCATTTATAACTGAAACATTTGGATTTATATGGATTAGCAAAATCCTAAAGCGAGAATTAGGAATAAGCTTTGAACGTTGTTTCAGGCAGATACCAAATAGTTATGCTACGCTGTTTTCTGCTATAAAAAAAAAGCTTCGACAGCAAGGAGTTGAAAGTATATGAGTCCAGTCATATCAGTCATTGTGCCAACTTATAACCGAAAGCAATTGCTTGGCGAGTTGCTTGAATCACTTTATAAACAAAGTATCTCAAAATCAGATTATGAAGTGATTGTTGTTAGCGATGGATCTAAAGATGGAACAAGTGAGTTTGTTAGGAATATGCAAAAGAAGCATAATAACTTGATTTTTATTGAACAGGAAAATCAAGGGCCAGCAGCTGCACGTAATAAAGGTGCAAGTATAGCGAAAGGAACGTACTTGGCTTACACTGATGATGATTGTGTAGTATCAACAGACTGGCTTGAAAATATTATTCAAATATTTGAAACAAAGAAGATTGTTGGAATTCAAGGCAAGACAACGACCTATCGAGATCAAAGAACACCCCTAACACATCAAATTGATAATCCAAATGGACACCCGGCACTGCCAACTTGTAATGCTGCTTTTCGAAAAGAGGCTTTTGATCTGGTAAATGGTTTTGACTGCTCATTTCCCTTTGCTCATAACGAGGATGCTGATCTTGCATGGAGAATGAAAAAGATCGGAGAGATTTCATTTGAACCGAATGTGCATGTTATTCATCCTCCACGAAAGGATTCTTTTAAGAAGCTTGCGAAGCGGATGAGAATGCTCAAAAGCGAATTTTTACTCTTTTACAAAGACCCTGAATCATATAAAAAGTACCGCAGTTCTTCTCCTTGGAAAACAATCTACTGGGAGGTTTTTATAAAGCATCAGTTTAGAAATCTGAAGTCAATGCTGAGATACTTCTTCAGGCCTCAGTATTTTTTTAGCGGCATCGCTCTTGTTTTTGTTTGGTGGATAAATCTTGTTCTCCTTTATCCAGCATACAAAGAGGCGGACAATGCATACAAAATACAATTCTCCCGGAGGTAAGCATGTCTCATGGTTCTAATCTGCCAATTGTCATGCAGGCATTGCCTCGCTGGGATGGAAAATATGCCTCAACGAGTCTCAATATTGCCAAGCAACTATCAAAAAATCATCTGGTCTTTTATGTTGATCATCCATTCACGTACAAAGATAAGTTGTTAGGAAAATCAAATAGTCAGATTGAAAGACGAAAAGCAATATGGAGTGGAAAAGAAAAGCCCTTTTACAAACCATTTAATGAGTTTCAGAATCTCGTTGTCATTTCTCCTAGTTCGATACCACCGGTTAATGCTTTTCCGCCCGGTTCTGTATATGAAGCGATGAATCGCTTTGCATGTCGAGTAATCTGGGCAGCAATTAATAAGGTAATGGATTCATACGAGGTAAAAGAATTTATCTACATCAATTCATTTGACCCAACATTCGCAAGGATTTATACAAATCGAAAAGTTGTTTTGAAGATCTATCACTGTGTCGATAACATTTCCGGTGAAAACTATATCGCACGGCATGGAACTAATGCGGAAATAAAATTTGTAAGGGAAGCGGATCTAACTTTTTCAACATCGTGTGCTCTGGCAAAAAAAATGTTAATGTTTAACCCTGCATCTTATTATGTACCAAATGCAGCGGATTACGATTTGTTTAGTAAGCAAGTGAGTAAGATACCTTATGATCTGGAGAAAATTCCAAATCCACGAATACTTTATGTGGGAAATATTGGGCTCCGTATAGACTATCAAATGCTGTATGAGGCTGCAGTAAAAAGACCAGACCTGAGTTTTGTTTTTGTTGGCCCAACTGATCCTCGCGAGTTTAAGGGACAAAAGCTTGAAGGATTAACTAATGTTCATTTCCTTGGCGCCAGACCTTATGAGACCCTTCCTTACTATTTGAAAGGAGCAGATGTTTGCATCATTCCCTTTATACCTGATGATTTAACACGATACATTTATCCACTCAAAATAAATGAGTATTTGGCAGCTGGAAAGGCAGTTGTTAGCACTCGCTTTGCAGATTTATCGTGCTTCACCTCAGTTGTTTATTTAGCAGATAATGCTGACGAATTAATCTCAGAGGCAGAGCGGGCAATGAAGGAAAATGATGCAAAAAAGGAGGCTATTCGAAAAAGTATTGCAGCTCAGAATACATGGGAAAAACGTTTAGAACAACTTGAGGAAATCATCGAATTCGAACTGCAAAAGAAAATGTCTAAGCCGAAGTTGATTTATTCGGAAGTGGTCTAACGAGCAATCAAAAAAATATTTCCGTTAGTCAATTGACAACAATAGAACCTGTGTAAGAAATGGGATTGAAAGAGAGAATAAATACTAACTCAATTATTAAAAGGGTGGTTCATCGAATACTTATCCCAAAAGGACAAGCGATGCCAAGATGGTTTGTGAATGCGCTCATTAACCCGTTTTTTCACAAAAAAATGAGAAAGGCAAAAGTTCGTCTCTCTGTCCGAAAAGACCTGTTTCCATTTAATAAGTTTTTGTTAGGGAAGCAATCGGTAGTTGAAAGTTATTCAACGCTCAACAACGGTGTTGGTGATATAGTAATTGGTGAAAACACCAGGGTTGGGATTTCTAACGTGATTATTGGTCCTGTAATGATTGGCAATAATTGTATCCTCGCCCAGAATGTCGTCATCTCTGGCCTAAACCATGGCTACGAAAATCCTGATGTTTCGATTAAAGATCAAAAGGTTAAAACAAAGCCTATTGTGATTGAAGATGATTGCTGGATTGGTGCAAATGTTACAGTTGCAGCAGGTGTGACAATTGGTAAACACTCAGTAGTAGGAGCAGGAAGCACAGTTACAAAATCAATTCCACCTTACCACGTAGCTGTCGGAAATCCTGCAAAGCTTATCAAAAAATATGACATCGAAAAAAAGGAGTGGATAAAGTATGAAGGTCAGCATCATCATTGTGAATTATCGTGTACCAAAGCTTCTGGCGGCGTGTCTGAGGAGCATAAAGGAAAATGTGAAATGCACTTATGAAGTCATTGTGACGGATAATGCCAGCGGCGACGAGTCAGTAGAAATGGTGCGTAAAAACTTTCCATGGGTGAATATCATAGCAAATCCTTACAACTCAGGTTTCGCAGCAGGTAACAATATCGGCTTGAAGTATGCGTCAGGCGAATACATATTTTATCTGAATCCTGATGCTGAAGTGATTAAAGATGCTGTTGATACGCTCGTGAAATATTTGGATGATCATCAAGACGTTGGCCTTGTCTCGCCGAGATTGCTCAATACGGATGGCTCGCTCCAAAGGTCTGTACGAAGGTATTACTCCTTTTTGGATACAATGCTCGACAATCGCGTTGTTCCCTATCTGTTTGTGGGAAATAAGTGGATTCAGCGGCATTCTTATGCTTTCTGGAAGCATGATGAAGAGCGGGAAATTGATTGGGCAAAAGGTGCTGCGTTGATGGTGCGAAAAAAAATCCTTGATGAAATAGGT
>JAAXWV010000322.1 GCA_013334845.1 Candidatus Roizmanbacteria bacterium
CAGGACAAATACCAAATGCAGAAGAATTAAAAGATTTGCAAAATGAATTAAAAGCAAAATCAGAAGTTCCTGCATACGTGTGGAGTGTTATCGATGCAATGCCTGCAGATTCACATCCTATGGTTATGTTTAATACTGCAGTTCTTATTATGCAAAAAGAATCCGTTTTTGCAAAAAGATATGACGAAGGAATGAAAAAAGATGAATACTGGGATGCAACATACGAAGATGCAATGAATATTATTGCTAAACTTCCTGCTATTGCAGCTTATGTATACAGAAAAAGATTTAACAAAGGACCAAGAATTGAACAAGATAAAAATGCTGACTGGTCAGGTAATTATGTTCATATGCTTGGATTACCAAACGAAAATGATGAGTTTGCAAAATTAATGAGATTGTATTTGAATTTACACAGCGACCATGAAGGTGGAAACGTAAGTGCTTATTCATCCGCAACAATCAGCTCTGCATTATCAGATTTATATTATTCATTATCCGGCGGATTAAACGGATTAGCTGGTCCATTACATGGTTTAGCCAATCAGGAATGTCTCGGCTGGTTGCTGGATGTTTATAAGATGTTTGGCAAAGTTCCTTCCCGTGACGAATTGTATAAATTCGCCTGGGATACATTGAACAGCGGTAAAGTCATCCCTGGATACGGTCACGCTGTTTTGCGCGTACCGGATCCTCGTTACACCGCCCAAATGAAATTCGCCAAAGAACGCTTCCCGCAGGATGATCTTGTACAGCTTGCGGATATGGTCTTCGATGTTGTTCCTACCGTTCTTCGAGAACAAGGAAAAGCAAAGAATCCGGCTCCCAATGTCGACGCCATTTCAGGCACCTTGCAGTATTACTACGGCGTTCGCGAATTTGATTTCTACACCGTTTTATTTGGTGTTGGTCGTGCTTTAGGCGTAACCCCCAACTTTGTTTGGGCAAGAGCCCTTGGTCAACCGCTCGAGAGACCAAAGAGCCTTTCCACAAAAATGCTCGAAGATATCGTCAAAGCTGCCCAAACAGCGTAAACACCGATACCTAAAAAATAAGAGACCACAATTTTTTGTGGTCTCCTTTTTTTAACTAATTTCTTCGATCTCGTATTTTGGGATTTTTCGAATCGCCAAGTAATGATCGAGATCGGGCGTCTTGTTTTCGTATTCAACATTCATCAGGTCGCTACTGATGATAAAATCGGCAGTGGCACGGTTTGAGGCGGTGGGGATGTTGTAAAGAACCGCCAAGCGAAGTAAAGCTTTAATATCTGGGTCGTGAGGTTGTTGCTCTAGTGGGTCCCAGAAAAATATCAGAAAGTCGATCTTTCCTTCGGCGATCTTGGCGCCAATTTGTTGGTCACCCCCGATCGGGCCGCTTTTAAAATGAGTGATGGGCAATCCGAGTTCATTTTCGAGCATACTGCCCGTTGTCCCAGTTCCGAATAAGTGATGATGGCTAAGCGTTTCGCGGTTGAACTTAGCCCATTCCAAAAGATCTCTCTTTTTATTATCGTGTGCTACCAAAGCGATTCGCTTTTTAAGCCCAATTACGTTTAAATTTTCCATTTTTCTTACCTTCGTTTCTAAAGATCCCCTCTAACTTATATTTGTGATTTCTTTCATAAAGGGGTTTTTTTAAGTGTAACATCAAAAATCGCATTGCTACCAAGGATAAAAAAGGCCTCGATTTTCTCGAGGCCTTGAAATTGTTATTGCGCTGGTGTCGCTTCAGGGGCAATGCCTTGCCACGAGAACACTCTTTGGAGCGATAATTCGCCCGCTTCGGCCCATATCGTTTGACCTTGGTCATCAGAGCCAGATTGCCTAACGCTGACAATGTACCAGCGGAAGATATGCGGTGCGCTATCGCTTGGACGGAAGGTGGATGGAATGATAAATTTTGTATCTGAAACATAATCAACCAACCTTCGGCCAACACCTTCGGTAACGTCCTCAATGACGACCATATACTTTTCATTCTCGCGTAAGGTACCGATGGAAGCCCATTGGAGGGTGATGCTATCGGTTGCGAGTGTAAAAGATGCGCCATCAGCTGGGAGCAAAGACTCCTGCGCTGTCACCGGAGATCTTAAGCCTGCTTGAGAACCACTCATGGCCCGGCAATGTACGGGAACTGCAGAATGCGGTAGAAAGA
>JAAXWV010000323.1 GCA_013334845.1 Candidatus Roizmanbacteria bacterium
TGCTGTCGGTGGGGTGATTGTTCTTAGTCATACTCACCGATACTTTGATATTAGTCAAGCCGAAATTATTCTTCAAAGGTGGCAAGAAATGGAATATAAACTGGTTACCATTGACGAAGGACTTCAAGACTCTGATCGCTGGATAGGACAACCCCCATTTGTTACACTTTAGTTATGGAGGAAATTCAAAACACATACTCACCAGCAACACCTCCTATTCTTGATGTCACAGATAATGTTGTTGACATAGAAGAAAAAACTGAAGATCCACTTAAGAAAGTCCCTGTACTGTCCTGGGTAATTATCGGTCTGGTTATCTCTATTATTATTGTTGGAATCGGTTTCCTTGTTAGGAAATATGTTTTCAATAATAATCCCGATCTCGTCATCAATACCCCAAACAATCTCAGTCCCTCAAACACTCCAACCCCCTCATCTGCCAATGGCACTATCAAGTTAACCACTCAAGATGTTGTTTTCGAAACAAATCCATATAAAAACGAACTTGCCGGTTTTGAAATTAATATTCCTCAAGGTTGGAATACTGACGATAGCGGTCAGTCAGGGTCTATCGTCATTTTAGTTGACCCAAAAGTAGTCAAGGAAAACAACAGTTCCCTATTAACTCTTATCAGCGTTTCTACTGGACCATCAAGATTATCTCTTGAAGAAGAAGTTGCCTCTGCAAAAACCGGTCTCATAAATAAATTTGATTCCTACGAATTTGAAGAGGACAAACCTTTGATTGTAAATGGTAGAAATTACCACTTGCTCAGTGGTAGTTACATGTTAAACGACATCAAAATGAAAAATCGCAACCTAATACTTGTCTACAATCATCGCGGTTTTGCCATTTCGGCATCTGCCCCAGAATCAGTTTGGCCAGAAAAAGAACTTATCCTAAACGCCACCCTATTCTCTTTCAAAAACATCTAGTCATAAGGCTCTTATGTTAAGATGAAATGTGCCCAATACTGATTTTCAAAGTACCGAAGAAATCATTCAAATTGAGTGGACTTCGTACGAAAGACCTCAAAAAAAATGGAGTAAAGAGTTTTATAGTTCCGTAATTGTTATGGCCGTTCTCGGCAGTATCATTCTTTTTGCTATCGAAAACATCATGCCCGTACTGGTTATCTGGTCGATGGTCTTTATGCTTTGGACCATGAGCCGCACCGAACCACGTCTGGAAAACTATGCCATTTCTTCCTGGGGACTAAAAACCAAAGAGCGCACTTATCGTTTTGAAGCCATGAATAACTTTTGGTTTGAAAGTAAATGGGGTGGTAGGCTTATGCGGATCAATCTCGCCGGTGCCCCTTGGCACTTGGTTATTGTAATTAATCATGAAGACGAAGACAAAATCAGGAAACTCATGCTCCAAAGCGTCACCTACCAAGAACCAACCATCACCTGGATCGATCGTTTGGTCAAATGGTTAGGAGACAAAATCCCCCTTGAATAAGGTAAAACGTGCGTTTATAGGGTAAAATATACACTTGTTGGTGTATGAGTCCGTAGCTCAGCTGGATAGAGCAATTGCTTGCGGAGCAATAGGTCGTGCGTTCGAATCGCACCGGGCTCACATTTTGGAGGATGGGCAGGACGGTAATGCGTTGGTTTCGAAAACCAATGAGCGCAAGCTCTAACAGGTTCGACCCCTGTATCCTCCGCATTAACATCAATTCGCCTTGTGTGAATTGATGTTAAATGTACATGAATAAGGGGTCGAAGGGCAAAGGCAAGCTCGTAACGATCTTGCCGAGCCAGGCCATGAGAAACTTTCAGCAGAAAGTTATCGAATGGCGACTCCCTGTATCCTCCGCTTTTTCGATGTTTCTGCCTTGTGCAGAAATATCAAAAGTTCTGTTATGGAAGGGTCGAAAGCCGGAAGCGCGACTGGCGCTGAGGCAGGCCAAGAAGAAATTTCAGCAGAAATTTACTGAGTGGCGACCCCTGTATCCTCCGCATTACGGATATCTCTACTCGCAATTGAATGTTAAGTGTAAAATGTTTTCATGGAAACACAAATCCCATCCATAACAAAAAATGACATACCAGAAATGAGCTCCCTTCTTGAAGAAGATAGAGCCAAAATGAAAGATGCATTTGATGATTTAATTTCAAGAGGCTATCAGAAATGGCCTGAGGATATC
>JAAXWV010000324.1 GCA_013334845.1 Candidatus Roizmanbacteria bacterium
GGTATACGCTGTGCATCTACGATGCAAGGAAGCAATCGTTCAACTGTAGATTTACGCAGTTTTTTGTCCAAACGAGAGCCATAAGCAGCTTCAGCAATATCATTAGGTGATGGAGCACCTACAAAATGAATCTCCTTGCTAAAAATCTGAGGCCAAGCATATTGATCATGCCATGATTGAAGTCGTGCAAGGAATTCGGAACCGCGTAACTCTCGAAAAAAGGTTATAGCCATTCTACCAGGGGTAGCTGAATCAAGCCCCATGACAACAATATTCTCAGTATCGTCAATTTTAGCCCTATAGCCTGCAATGGCTTTCCTTAAACGCAAGGCAAAAGACTGACCAACATCTCCTACTGTATCACCCTCTTTACTCGCAGAATAAGTTTCATTACTTCCTGAAAACAAAGAATATGAATTACAAAATAGGTCAGGTATTTGATGTCCCCCAATAGCCCAAGAAACAATAACTTGATCGTCATTATGATATGCTTGACGCTTGATAAGCCATTGGAGGGCATTATGTGCTTTTTGAGTCACGTCTTTGCTAATACTACAAGCCTGTTGTCCGGTGTCATCAGTAAAACGACCTCGAAACGTAAATCCAGAGCCGTCATTGGAACTGATCAATTTAGCACCATCACCGGAATGACGTATGCGCTTAGGGTGATTGATCGCCAGTACCGACATTTCGCCAGTAACCATGCATAAATCTTTTTTTTCTCCGGCATTTGCATCATAGAGAATCCATGCCTCCTGTAATGATAAATCTTCCCAAACCGCTGAACATGGATTACCTGTTTCAATCACGTTCCAACGGATAAAAGCATTACCTTGATCCTTTTTACCATCTTTCGGATTCGGCGTAAGCATGCGAAATATTTCTGGACTTTTACTCACATCTGTCCACTTAGTGAGCAACTTTCCATTTTTATCTAAGTGTAATAATTTTTCTTTTACAAGATCATCGACCACACTCCCATTTCTGATGTAAGCAAGTACCGCTTTAGCTTTTGGATGTGAGAAATCAGATTTACACCACTCAGCAAGCTGCTTTTCATACTGATTGAAAAAAGAAGGCTTTTCGCCGCCGTAAGTAGGAGCATAATCAGCTGCACAATATTGTACTTTGTCACACAAGGGATGTGGTGCGATGCCGCTCGTTCTTGCTGTTGCAGATTTTTCTGTCGACGGTAATACAGTTTCTTCTTTTTGAACGATCTTTGCATTCCTGAAATGACCTACCGAGTCAATTGTAATTTCAATATGGGCTTGCTGAATTGTATGACTTATTGGCATCAGTCTATCGCTGCCCGGTGGTTCATTACCTACACAATTTCGGTATGTCTCGTATAATTTCTCCATCCAACTCATTTTAACCTCCTATTTCCGAGAGTTCTTCGTAAACACTGCGCCACTGATTTTCACCAAACTCTTTTGCATACATTGGACGGACAAACTTTGATATGGTGCACTCTTCAGGACGTGCGAATCGAATACAGCCATCATTCATTACTGGCCGACAAAACCTTGCATGTAATTCAGCTACCCCGGTCTCATCAGGATAATCGAAACTGTGGAACATTAAACTGTAAGTCACCGGCCCTTCTCCATCATAATGGCCACTTTCCTGACCAAATTCGCAAGGCTCAACATATCCCTGACAATCACGAGTACCAAGAAAGATGTCCTGCCGCCCACCAAGCGCTAACATGCGGTGAGCAATAGTGTAATGTTTTCCATCTATCCTGTCATTTGCCAATTCTGGACGGTGCATATTCCACTCAAAATGGGCACGTACCTGGTACTCTACATCAGCCAGAAACGTGTAGATGGAGAGATCATTTCCTCCGCTACTGAATTTTAATGGTTTTGTTCCCTTGGTCTGTGTTTGGATTCGTTTCATTATCCTCACCTCATCAATAATCCATATAAGGGTTGGCTTCCAATAGATGGACTTGACAATACCTTTCAATGCCTCGTAAGTAGGAATATGATACGAACATTTTTCACCACCAATTCGGGTTATCGGATCGGTAAACAGGGCATAACGCCCCCAGACTTTGAATTCAATACTATTTTTTTTAGCCATTCAACATCTCCATTATCTCTTCAGGTTGTTCACTTAATCCAAATTTCAAAC
>JAAXWV010000325.1 GCA_013334845.1 Candidatus Roizmanbacteria bacterium
TGAACACTATCAGTATTTCATAATCTTTATCACCAAGGAAGGATCTAACTATCGTTATTAAGGTCACACCATACACGCGAATACGGATAATATACGGAATTTAATACAAAATAAGACAATACGGGACATTATCGGAAGAGGATGTCAAGGGTATGAGAAAAGAGTAGCCGTAGCCTTCCTGATACAAGACAACGCTCTTATCATTCTGTCTTATCCGAGTGATATCAATAAATCCACTCCGTTTGGTTCAGATTTTTTGTAAGATTGATGGTAATCTTCTCGCGCTAACCTGACCTCTCCTATCCAGATGCGTTCAGTCTTCGATATGCCCCTGATTGAAGTTGTTACAGGTGGCTCAAAATCTTCTGAACTCACAAAAGCCATCGAAGCCGTTGCCGTAAATGGTTCTGCTGAAACTCGTGGTGCAGTGTTCACTCGGAGGGAGGTTGTAGAGTTCATTTTAGACCTTACCGGTTATACAGCTGACAAAAAGCTGTTTGAGCAGCGGATATTAGAACCATCCTTTGGTCATGGTGATTTCCTTCTTCCAACCATAACCCGTCTTATCTCATCCTGGAAGGAGCATTCTGGAAAAGCATCTCGCTTGTTCAAGGATCTCGGTGAAGCAATTTATGCCGTAGAACTTCACAAGGACAGCTACAGCAAAACACGTCAAGCTGTAATAAAATCCTTGATCAGTACCGGGATTTCAGATTCAAACGCTGAATCACTCGCTGAATCGTGGCTCCATCAAGGAGACTTTCTTCTTGCATCCATACCTGGCTCATTTGAATATGTTGTCGGTAACCCACCTTATGTAAGGCAGGAGCTTATTTCATCGACTGTTTTGAATCGATACCGACAGCTCTACTCTACCTTGTATGACCGTGCAGATCTCTACATTCCATTCATCGAAAGGTCTCTGAAACTTCTTTCACCAAACGGATGTCTGGGATACATCTGTGCGGATCGATGGATGAAAAACCGATATGGTGGACCTCTTAGAGATATGGTATCAAGGGACTATCACCTGGATATCTACGTCGATATGACTGACACCGATGCTTTCCATTCGGAAGTATCTGCTTACCCTGCAGTAACAGTGATCCGAAAAGGCACAGGAAAAGGAACCCGTATCTATCATCGACCAGTCATTGACTCCGTTATTCTCGAACGACTGGCAAAAAAGCTGACCATATCCCCTTTTCAGGATGATGATCCGGAAGTTCAACAAATCTTCAATGTTGCAAACGGATCAGAGCCCTGGATCCTGGAATCATCAGATCAACTGGATCTTTTAAGAAGAATTGAATCTGAGTTCCCTACACTCACGGAGGCCGGCTGTAAAGTCGGCATTGGCGTTGCAACAGGAGCGGACACGGTGTTTACTGGCAAAATGACTGCATTCGACATTGAACAAGACCGACTTCTGCCGCTTGTGAAAACGGATGACATACGATCAGGGCAAATTGACTGGAGAGGAAAAGGTGTTATTAACCCGTTCAGGAAAGATGGTCATCTCGTTTCCCTGGAGGATTACCCAAAATTGGCCAGATATTTAATCGATCATAAAAGGGCTCTGGTCAAAAGACATTGTGCTCAAAGCTCACCGGATAAATGGTATCGCACCATAGACCGGATCTGGCCAGAGCTTACCTACACCCCAAAATTGCTCATTCCAGACATCAAAGGCGAAGCTCACGTCGTGTTTGATGAAGGCAATTTCTATCCTCATCATAATCTGTATTACATCGTCTCAGAACAATGGGATCTGCGAGCACTTCAAGCAGTGCTTCTTTCCAGGATTGCCAAACTCTTTGTTTCGTCATATTCGACGAAAATGCGAGGGGGTTACCTAAGATTTCAAGCACAATATCTTCGCCGAATCAGACTTCCTTTCTGGGATAAAGTGCCAAAGGATCTTCGCAAGGAATTGAGCAAGGCCGCAAAATTTTTTGATATTGAAGCTTGCAATAAGGCTGCATTTAAGCTCTATAGATTAAATCAGAACGAACGGTCCGCTCTTGGCGGTAATGGAGAATAATAATGGCACTGGATCTCGTCGATTATGAGCGAAAGGCTCAGGAATCAGTAAAAGAATTCTGGAGAAGACGTGAAGCGG
>JAAXWV010000065.1 GCA_013334845.1 Candidatus Roizmanbacteria bacterium
CTTTGCTGCATAGTCTTCAAGATTACTTGAATTCTTGGCGCGGGTATGACATTTTCATTTCGGTATACCTATGACATTATCATTTCGGTTTGATATCTGACGATTGACTTTCTAAGAAAAACATATAAGAATATAATATGGAACCATCTCCCTCGTCTTATCCTATTGAAGATAATCCACAGGTTTTATTTGCCTGGAAAGCTCCTTTACGCGCCTATAAAAAACGGGGTATGAATGTATTGCGCTTTTATATTAGCCTTGCAATACTACTTTCTCTCATTGTTTTTTTCTTTGGTGATCGGATTCTTCTAATCCCTATTTGGGCCGTATTATTTCTTTTTTACACTCTCACGATTACTCCGCCGCCAGAGGTAGAAAATAAGCTGACTAAGTTTGGGGTAGAGACCGCCGGCATTACCATGCGCTGGGAAACTCTCTCTCATTTCTATTTTTTTAAACGGTTTGGTTTTACTATTTTGGTAATTGTAGGACATGCTTACTTCACCTCATATATGGTGATTCCTAACGAAGAAATCAAAACGAGGGTAAAACAACTTCTTTCAGAACATATTTTATATCAAGATAAGCCGGCTAAAAATCTCACTGATGTACTTATTGATTGGCTGTCCCGCCTTATGCCTGATGACGAAGAAGTTGTCAAACAGCCGTTTCATCCCGTATCTTTTTCCCAAAAACCGCAGCACTCATCTCTTTAACCCCTAGAATTTTACCCCACTTCAACACACCTTCGTCGGTAGAAATTAAAAACGCTTCTTGTTCTTTTGCTAATAGTATGAGTTCGAGGTCTGCCACACTATCTACAAAGCCGAAACGAGTTGCCTGTCGATATCGATCCCGAAAATGACGAACGACAGGGCCAACTTTCATCTCAAATCCCTTTTTATCGAGCGACTCTATTCCCACCATTTGTCGCCCAACATTCAGCATTTCTTCCTCACATATTGTCTGACCCCGATAGTTACGGGTACGCGATTCGTCGATATATTGTGCCAAGAGAATCGCTGGTATTTGCATCGCGTATAGATCAGGTGACTTCACGGTAATATGTGCTAAAAACTCTTTTAAAAACGATTGATTTTCGTCATCAAAAAAACTCAAAAGTTCATCAACAATTTTAGGCGGCATTAAAAAAACATCTTGTTGGCGGCCTTGAAGCGACTTTATGATTCGGGTGAGATTTACAATTACGCTCTCTGTTTTTTCACCCATATCAAAACCCGCCTCCATATTGAAAAACAAATTAGTGTCAAGGACATAGGTATTCATAGATGTGTATATGATACCAAAAATTATCAGTACTTTTGCCATGATACATTATGTCTACGTTTGACATCTTGAAATGATACAAATAGTGTTCTAAAGTTAGTTTATACACCATATATATTAATGTTGAACTATGTATTGTTTATTTTGTAAAAATAAGGATTCTGAGGTTATTGAAACTCGCCTTTCTGATGAAGGCAATACTATTAGACGGCGTCGCCAATGTCCGAAGTGTGAAAAACGTTTCACCACCTATGAGCGAATTGAAGAATTGCCTATTCTAGTAATTAAACGGGATAGTAGAAGAGAGCGCTTCAATCGTGAAAAATTGCGAGCTGGAATTCTCAAATCGGTGGAAAAAACCACCATTTCCGCAGAACAAGTACAGGCAATTGTGTCAGGAATTGAGTCAGAAATTACCCAACGGGAAAACGGAGAAATAGAAAGTAATAAAATTGGCGATTTAGTAGCTAAACGACTTAAAAAACTAGACAAGGTAGCCTATATTCGTTTTTCTTCTGTTTTCAAACGCTTCGTAGATCTTGAAGAGTTTGAAAAAGAGCTAAAACGCTTACTGTAGTTACTTAAATTACTAATTTCTTTTTGTATGTATGAAACTTAAGGGATTCTCAGAGAAGGTTTTCCTCGATCGTTACGCGTTAAAGGATGATAAAGGAACTCCTCTTGAAACTACTCCAGAACAGATGTGGAGAAGGGTTGCAAAGGCAGTGGCGTCCATCGAGCCAAAAGAGAACCAAAAATACTGGGAGCGGGAATTTTATCAGGCAATGAAAGACTTCAAATATATTCCAGGTGGACGTATACTCTCAGGCGCCGGCACAGGATATGCTGTCACTTTCTATAACTGTTTCGTAATACCTTCGCCCCGTGATTCGCGAGGTGGTATTTTGGAAACGCTGAAGAATATGGTTGAAATTATGTCTCGAGGTGGTGGAGTTGGTTTTAATCTCTCCTCTTTGCGTCCTCGTGGTATGCGTGTGAAAAAGGTTAACGGCTTCTCATCTGGACCTCTCAACTGGGCTGAGCTCTTCTCTGTAGCGACTAGAGATATTATTCAACAGGGGGGAACCCGCCGTGGCGCCCTCATGCTTATGATGTGGGATTGGCACCCCGATATTGAGGAGTTTATTACGGTGAAGCAAGATTTGACTCGTATTCTTGGTGCCAACCTGTCGGTCTGTGTTTCAGACACCTTTATGAAAGCTGTTGAGGACGATGCTGATTGGCCACTCGTCTATCCCGATCTTGATGATCCGGAATATGATGAAAAGTGGGACGGCGACTTAGAAGTATGGAAACAAATGGGTAAAAAGGTAATTGTTCACAAGGTGGTCAAAGCCCGTAAAATTTGGGATCTTATCGCAGAAGCGGCGTGGAGAAGTGCAGAGCCGGGAGTAGTATTTATGGAGCGCTACAACAAATACTATAATAATTGGTACTGGGCCCGTATTAACTGCACGAACCCCTGTGGAGAAGAGGGCCTTCCGCCTTGGGGTGTTTGTAATTTAGGTTCTATCAATCTTTCTGCTCTTGTTAAATCAACTGATATTGACAAAAAAGGTAAGTTTGATTTTAAAGAGTTGAGGTCTATCGTCCGAACTGGTGTACGACTTCAGGATGACGTGGTAGAAATGGATCCATATGTATTTGAGGAGATTAAAAAAACTCAGTATGAAGGAGAGCGTCGAATCGGATTAGGTACGCTTGGACTCGGAGATGCTCTTATTAAACTTCATATCCGCTATGGTTCACCGGAATCGCTCCAATTTATTGAAAAAGTGTACTCTATCATCCGTGACGAGGCCTATAAAGCTTCCACCGAGGTTGCAAAAGAAAAAGGCGCTTTCAAGAAATTTGATAATAAAAAATATCTCCAGGGACTCTTTATTAAGCAGCTTCCTGAAGATATTCGATCGGAGATCCGCAAACATGGAGTGCGCAACTCGCTCCTCCTCATGCAGGCTCCTACCGGTTCTACTTCTCTTATGGCCAATACCACTTCAGGAATCGAACCAGTGTTTGAATTTGAGTTCATCCGCAAGGATCGTATGGGCGAGCATGTGATTCGTCATCACCTATATGATGAATGGTATAAAAAGCACGAAGCTGAGTTAAAAGAGGGAAAAATCACGAAACCAGAATACTTTGTTGGGGCCAATGACCTCTCTCCGGAAGATCATGTCCGAGTACAGGGCGCAATCCAGCACTATGTTGATGCCTCTATTTCCAAAACGGTAAATGCGCCTGAAACACACACTGTTGAGGATGTGAAGCGGCTCTACACATTAGCTTATCAACTCGGTCTAAAGGGTATCGCCTACATGCGAGAAGGCTCCCGTGAAGGCGTTCTTTATCGGAAAGAGGAAAAGAAAGAGGAAAAACCAGTTGAGACTTCGATTGCTGATCAACCAGTCGAAAAGCCGCGACCAATGGTGATACACGGTTCAACCTATAAAGTAAATACCCCTGTTGGTACCGCTTTTGTGACCATCAACTCCGATAATGAAGGCAATCCCTTTGAAGTCTTTATCAACGTTGGAAAAGCCGGTACAGACGTATTTGCAGTAGCAGAAAGCTTGGGCCGACTCATCTCACTCTATCTTCGCACCTCAGCAAGACCAACAATCAAACCTGTTGAACGAATTCAGGAGATTGTTAGGCACCTCCAGGGGATAGGAGGAGGAAGAACGCTTGGCTTTGGCAAAGATAGAGTAAAAAGTTTGCCTGATGCTATTGCTAAGACTCTTGCTATGCATCTGGAATTAAGCATCACCAGCAAGCACACAAATAACCATGCTAAAGATAAACCTGAACTAGTAAGTGAAATTATGCAACCCTCCCTTGTGGAGACTCCCGCTCCCAAGACAATGCGACTTTTCGACATCTGTCCGAAGTGTGGAGAAACAACTCTAGCCCATGAGGAAGGATGCAAAAAATGCTATGGGTGTGGGTACTCTGAGTGTTAAATTGATCATTAAGGTAGGGGTGTATTGCACAATACGCCCCTACAACAAACCCTATGTCTATCTATACAAAAACAGGTGATAATGGAGAAACCTCTCTCTTCGGAGGGAAGAGAATTCCTAAATACGATGATCAGGTAGAGGTGTATGGATCAATTGATGAACTCACCAGTTTTATCGGTCTCACCTTGAGCAAGATTACTAAAAAGACTGATCAGGAACTGCTTACTGATATTCAAACTGAACTCTATCAGATCATGAGCATTCTCGCTGGGTACGAAGAGATGCATATTGATCTAAAATCTAATATTACCCGTTTCGAAAAATATATAGATAGTGTAACAGCTCAACTCCCCGAGCTGAATCGTTTCATCCTCCCACAGGGGGGTGAAGTTTCTGCTTCATTTCACGTCCTACGCACCATTACCCGTCGGGTGGAGCGTCTCACCGCTAGGTTTTTTCATAGCAAACACCTCCTCTCACCCGACGCTCAATCATATATGATGACCTATCTCAATCGACTATCTGACCTGTTTTTCATTATGGCCCGCAAATACACTGAGGAAAAAGAGATTGCCGTTTTTCAAGGAAAACGGGTAAAATAGGCTTTTACATTATTATTTGATTCTTGTGTTAGCCACTGTCCCAACCGGGACGGGAAGGCTAGTAGAGTGTACCTGACAATGCACCCGCGTTGTTATGGGAATGCTGTGTAAATCAGCAACTGTGCCGCAGCGGTGATCAGCTTCTTGGCTGAAAGTCCGAAGACCAACAAGAATCTTCATCCCCGAGCAGGGAACATTTATGACAGCTGCAACTGTTGAGCGACACATTTGTTGTGATCTTGGTGATATCCAACATTTCCCACCAAACCTTACCGTCTTGGAAGCGGGTAATAATCAAGCAGATCCGTATAAAGACATACAGTTAGAGCGGGCTGTCGCACAACTCCTTGGCGCCGAAGATTATTCCACTACATTTTTTGAAAATAATACTGTCCCCAATAACATCTTCTCGTTTGTAGATTCACATATCACCACCCCTGAGCTTCGAGAACTTGCTCTCCAAATTGAAAAAGAAAAAAATTCAATCTTTAATAGCTTTACGATAGAAAACGAGATTAGTTTTCTCAATAAGATCGAATACGTTTCACAAGAAGAAAAACTTTTCAATATTCAAGAAGATATGGTTCGATTCCTGGGAGAATATGCAGGAAATGTCCCCTTTACCAAAATTTCCTACATCCAACGGGAGGGGGAGCTATACCTCTATGGTCAGAAATCGAACGATATTTATCAGAAAACAGCTTTGTTGGCCGGAACAGGAAGTCGTGAATATTTCGATGGAATAGGCTTTCAGAAAATTGAGACCGGTCTTGGGCAGGAAGGCTATACTATGGCGAGTCAAAATTCACCAGCTCTTAAGGATTCCACTTATGGATTTAATTTTACCTATTTATTAGGTCAATTTGATCCTCGTCTGAATGGCCGAGTAGTAAGCGAATTCATCCTTCGTTATCCTGAAAAATGGGGTGATTTAAGCCAAAGTCATTCAATTATTGAGTCGATTAAGCCCGGCTCTACTCACAGTTATTCGCATCCGGAAGATTTTGTCGCAAACCCAACTCTTCTCAAGACAGATAATCCCGCCCATCACCTGATCAAACTTATGGATGCGACGGGAATTACGGGTAGTGATATTCAGAAGTCACTTCTCTTTGAAAAGCTTGTCCGGACACGATTAAAATCTCAAATTAACGATTTTGTTTTTGGAGTTGAACAGGTAAATAACATTGCCAACCCAGAAGAATATGAAAGGGGAGTAGCTATTTTACAGCTGCTTGTTGCAACAATCTATCAAGAAGCTTGTGTCATTAAAGATGAGATTGACTACCTAACAGGGGATGGGGCTGAAACCGCTGTCCCAACCCCCATTTCTTCACATCCTCACTACACATACAAGCTAGACTTAGAACTTCTTGCTCACCAGGCACAAAATGGAGGTTTTTATGTGGCGGCTGGAGGAAATTGTCCCTCGACTCGTGCCAATGTGGGGTATGGTTATGACGTTGTGAGTAAATTGGAAAGGGGAGTTCCTCTTGAAAAAATGGCTATAAAAACAGGGGATATGTGTAGTTGTGGTCGACCAAATGATGGTCATTTTCACTGTAATGCCTGTGGTCAAACTTTTGAAGATGAATCGGGATCAACTAGTCGAACTAATAAATGTACAAAATGTGGCGACACAAAATCATTTATGTGTGGAAAGTAATTTTCTACTATTTTCGCTATAATCAAATATATGTCCTCCAATTACACCCCCATTGATGATATTGTTGAAGCTTTTTTGGATAAAAAAAATGAGATGTCGCGTCCGATCGAGACAGAACCCTTTGCTACTCTCTCTGAACCACTAAGTCTCGATGAGGTAAAAGAAGTGGAAGAGATAAAAGAACAAGATGTTGTTTCTGATGAATCTTCTTATATAGAAGTAAAGCGTAATGACATAGAAGTTGATGACGAATTACAACAACATGGTGTTCAACCCACCTCAACAGATCCTCAGGAAATAGACCCAACAGCCTCACTATTAGCAGATGAGAAGATTGTTAAGGGGCTACACGCACCTATCTCTTCTTCACTTCGCTGGTTAGCTACCTTAGCATTATATCTTCTCCAGCGATCACACTATACGCTTAAAGTTGTCCGCGGCAAAGTGATGAGAGTAAAAAAATAGGCTCCGTTTTTATCGAAGCCTATAAGTTGATTTGTGTATAGTATTAT
>JAAXWV010000326.1 GCA_013334845.1 Candidatus Roizmanbacteria bacterium
GCACTAACTTACTATATGCCAACGCTGCAGCCCAGATAAACAGAGCTTCGCCAATAAGCGATGGTATCATTAGAGTAGCCCGATAGACCTCATATTCAAGAAACCATTTTAAAGCGAACACTCCTTCTTTTTTGGACGGGTTAAGCCCCAGTTTTTCTTTTACATCATCAACGCCTGCAGTAGTAAGATGATAGGCCCCTGATCTCAATGAAGGCTCGAAAATGGCTGGGTTGTTTTTAAAATGCGCTTCAATTACCTTTGGCATAACCTTTCCTGCACCAATGTCTAATAGCCGTTCACTTATCACCTGAGGTGTCATGTCATGTCTATATTTTATATGCTCCGTGATGAAATACAATACAAACTTTGCCTTCTCTTCAGGTGGAGCACAGTCCATTTGCGTCCTCGCACGATATGCAGGCCAAGAAAGGTCTGAGACATACCGAATTATAGCAAAATGGTATGATAGCAATCCAATTGACACTGAAATAAAAGCCATGGCCAATAAGAAAGGAATCATAAACTTCGGAGTAAACCAAAACCTAAGTTTTACAAATCGAACATTAACCGCTCTTATAAGTTTTTGTTTTGCAATATCAGTTAGATGATACGCCTTTTCTCCTTGTCTTCTGTCTCGTTGATCGTTTACAGCTGATTCCTGAAAATGATATTGGTCTATTTCCAAAATACCTTGCACCTCATTTGCACCAATTATCTGCTTCTGATCATTAAGTCTATCTGCAATAATACGCGCGGTCATATCCTTTCTTAACTCTGCAACAACAGTTTCGAAAAAAACAAGATGTAGTATCTGCTCTTTTGGATGTAGATTGTAAAAACCAACCATCTTAAAGTAATTCGGCATTGTTAAATTCAATATCGATCCCTCCAATGAAATAATAAAATTAGATAGCCTATCAATACTCGATTCTTCAATTTATAACTTAACTGGTCTTTAAATCCCGCAAAAGCAAATTGAACGCTGCCTGATATGCTTCGCTATCTGTCTTACAATTTGAGAAATCAGGAATATGATACTCCCGTATCTCACGGGCAAGATCTCTGCCACTATCCGAATCGAATAATTCCCAGGAAGTGACCTGATTGAAAGGGACAATTCCAATGGGAAAAAGAACTTGCTTTTCTTCACGATCCTCTTTCTTTTTCGCCCTGATAATCTCTGTACCAACCCAATTACTACTCATACTATCAACAGAAAGAATCAACAATAGCTTATCGTAAGTTCTGATGGCTTCGTCAATTTGATGATGCACTTTTCTACCGCCTTTCATATCATGCGGTGCAAACCAGCACCGTACGCCCTCTGCCTGTAAATCAGCATAAATCCTTTTAGCAAACTCATCATCTTTACTGCTATAACTGATAAAACATGAATAGAAATCAATAGGACTTGCAGTTAATGCCTTAGCATATTCAATCATCTGATCAGGGACACCACTGCCACGTAAGAATGCTTCAGGAATTTGCCCCTTGGATTTAAAAAAAGTATCAATGCCTATCAATGACGGGCCATTATGTACAACCGACTCAAGACCCTTTACTTCACTAAGATCAACGTCTCCCCATATCGTATGATAAGCTGTTCCTCCATGAAATTCTGCCCCGGTAAGTATTGCTGAACTGAAATTAGTCCAGATGATGTTAGTACGTTTAAGATCGGCACCAATAAGTGTTGCGTAGCTAAGATCGGCTCCGCTAATGTCCGCCCCACTCAGGTCCGCAAAACTAAGATCCGCAAAGTTAGCGTTACTAAAACAGATATTTGCTGCGCTAAGGTCAGCTGTACGAAGATCTGCATGATATAGATTTGCACCACGGAGATTAGCTTTGCTAAGATCTGCAGATCTCATGTATGCATTTGTAAGACTAGCAGAGCTAAAGTTGGCGGCACTGAGATATGCAGATCGCAGACCAATGTCATCAAGTTTGGCCGATCGAAGATTTGGTTTAATCCTGATATTTTCCAACCTCCACTTATTCCAAACATAAGCACCCTGCTTGAGGATCTCCAAATGCTCATGATTAGCCATATCAAATTTAGGGCTTGATGTTCAGGAGGTTTATGAACTTGG
>JAAXWV010000066.1 GCA_013334845.1 Candidatus Roizmanbacteria bacterium
GTCACCGATACATCTGCGAGATGAATTGAAAAAGCTCTATTGGAAGGCTGATAAGTCGTTTTGTAGCGCCATGGAGTTTTGGGAAGATACGTTGCGCTATCTCTATTTACCACGCTTGAAAACACGTAGTGTTCTGGAACAGGCGATTGTCAAGGGTGCCGGGAGCAAGGATTTCTATGGTACGGCATACGGGCTCTATGAAGGGGTGTTCGAGGGCTTCAAATTTGGCGATGCCAACGTACAGCTTGATGAGACGTTGCTGCTGATCGAATCCGGAGCTGCAAAAAAATATGAAGAGGAGCATGCGCCAAAACCGCCTATGGTACCTTTGGTAGGCATTTTGGGCGAAGGTACACCCCCGCTAAATAATCCTGCCGGTTCTTCTCAGGTGGGCCCCGGAACAATACCACCAACAACAGGCGTAACGAAGTCGAAAACATTTATCGGAACCGCTGACGTGAGTGCAGCCACTGCCAGAATTCGTCTACTTGAGATTGCTGAAGAGATAATCAGTGTCCTTACGAGCGATCCGACGGCGAAAATACAAGTCAGTGTTGAGATTAGTGCCGATTTCCCTGAGGGAGTATCCGATCAGATCAAACGAGCTGTATCTGAAAATGCTGCAAGTCTGGGATTTAAGAATAAGACTTGGGAGTAGGGAAATACGTTTTCTACAAGGCATGGAAACCTGCATCGTAAAGTATAATAATTTTGGAAATTATGAATCAACCTGATCCATCTCGGACAAGAGGTTCTTACACTGCAAATCTTCTAGGGAACATAAAAAGCCATCTTGCTGGATTACAGGGATACGATGTGATGGCTCTTGAGTTTATCCAAAATGCGGATGACGCCAAGGCCGAGGGAATTGTTTTTGAGATTGGAGAAGCTGGTTTGACGGTTACTAATAGTGCTCAATTTACTTATTGTGGTGACCTACATGAACGACCATGCAAATTTATTCAGAACAAGAACTATAGCTGTGATTATCATCGGATAGTTGATGTTGGTAGCGGAGGAAAGCTGTTGCATAGCGAAAATATAGGTCGTTTTGGGATAGGTTTTGTCTCTTCTTACCAAATTACAGATCATCCTGAGATTCGATCTGCTGGAATTAAATTGATTCTTCACCCAGAGTCAGGAGAATGGTTAGTTAATCATTATAACCAACCCAACGGCACCTCTTTTTTTTTACCATGGGCAAGTGATCCGGAATCCGAAACGCGTTTGGCCCTTGGAGTTTCACACGTAACCCTTTCCCATATTGAGCAGCTTGCCCAAGATCTTCAAAAGGTACTTCGAACAAGCTTGCTTTTTCTGAGGCATGTTCGAAAGGCGGAAGTTCGACGGGATGGTAAGCTGCTCTTGGCTTGTGATCTTGAGAGAGGTAATGACTCTGAGCTGAGAATTAGCTTTCAACCAGGGGATGAGGTCGAAGATTGGCATGTTCTTCGAACAAATGCAGTTAAAGAAGCTGAAGCGCTTTGCGAGAGCTTTCCCATTCTTGCTGATCAGGATAAAAAACCAAAACGAAGCACTGAAATCAGCCTTGCTCTCCGTATATACCCTGAACCTATCAAAGAAGGGCTCCTATATGCGTTTCTTCCTACAGAGCAAGAGACCGGATTGCCTGTGCACATCAATGCTGATTTTTTCCCGGAGCCAGATCGGAAGGCTTTGATTTTTGCGGGAAATCAACATGAGCAGGCATGGAATGCGATGTTGATTGCCTCTGCAGCTGCGATGCTTTCTCGTGATTTAGAATGTCTTCTTCTTTTGTTAGGTCATAATTATTTGTGGAAGATTTTAAGTCGAGCTTATGAGATATTAAACTCACAGAGCCATCCACCTTGTTACTCAAAATTCTGGGCGTATCTAAAAGTAACTGCAGCTCAGACGCGCATCGTACTTTCCCAAAATGGTAGTGATGAATACGCCAAAGATGTTTTTTTACCCCGCACAGCACTGACCAATTTACAAGTTAAGGCATTAAAAGAAATTGGGGGAGAGATAGTAGTAGAGGAATTGCGCCCTTTCCAAACGGCTATGAACCAATTGGGGGCTCCAATCCTTATTTTAGAACGTTTGGTTAACTTGCTAACTCAAGCTACGGAGAAGCAGGTTGGTGGTCAAAACCAAGTTACAGAAGAGCGCTTAGAGCAATTCTATAGGCCTCTTTGGAGTTTAGTGAATGACTTGATTCCTGAAAATACATTGAATAATCCCTGGGTTAAGAAGTTAAAGCAAATTCCTTTTCTTGTTACTGAAGATTTATACTTAGTCACGATCAGTCAGTCTTATGTTTCACATCACTCACTCAATGCAGCAAAGGTTGCCGCGTTGTTACCAAGGCTTGCAATCGTGTCTTGCAAATTGCTCGAATATCCAAGAATTGTTCGTTTAGTAAAAATGCTCGACCTCGGAGAGGTGGTATCTCATCTCTCTTCAATGATCCCATCTGAGCCGGTTGAAAATGCGATCAGTGTGACCGCTTATGATTTGCGTGAACTGTATGATTTCTTTTCTGATTTGGACCGGCAAAAAAATGCTGATATAGCTGTTTATAAATCCCTCGGAGAGCTTCCGATTTGGTTGTCAAGCAAAGGGTTGATCACTGCAAATCAAGCCTTGCTTCCAGGGAATTTCAATGATCCAACAGGTCTGGGCGATCTATTGGATGTTAGTGTGCTCACAGATTCTGCAAGGAGCTTTGTTTCAACAAGGCTTGGTGTGAAAAATCTGAATTTTGATGCATATGTACAGACCGTTCTGCCAAAATTTTTCACAGATGAAGGTCCAATTGATGCTAATAAATATCCAAAATTAATTGAAGAACTTGCAAGTCACCCGTCTTTGATCGATGATAAAGATTCGATGCAGGTGCTTCATCTTTTAAAATTGATTCCAACGATGGATGGCAATTGGTCAGATCCTCCTAACACATACAGGAAAACTGACGAATTAATTAAGATTCTTGGAAATGCATCACACCTTTGGATAGATACAAATCGCATTCCGAATACTAGATCCTTGAATAGCTTTATCGACAATATTGGTATTCGATGGAAGCCAAAGGCAAAGCATTTAGTTGATCGGTTGCTATATATCGCTAATAAATATTTGCCGACTGAGGAAGCAAAAAAATCCAGTGGTGAGGCGTTCTACTTTTTATCAGACCATTATGACGAATGGAAAGAAAGGAAAGATTTTAAAGAATCCATTCATCTTTTAAAAGAAGCCAATTGTTTTCCTGCTGATGACGATACCGAAAAATGGTACACAGCATCAGATCTCTATGCGCCTTATCGCGCAGAAGCATTTAACTCACAGGTATATGTTCTTGGTTATAGAAACACTTCGAGATTAAAGACAGAGTTACTTAAAGAGCTTGGCATTTCCACTGAACCTGAAACGCAAATAGTAATTGACCATCTACTGTATTGTGTCGACCAAGGTGAACAACCACATGTATTTACCTATCAAATTTTGAATGAGCGGGGAAACAAAGGGGATTTGTTGATTGAACAATTGAAAGATGCCCGTTGTATTTATCATGACAGTCTCAACACTTTCTTTCGTCCTAATCAGTGTTACTGGACTCCTCAACAACTTGGTTGTCATGCGATCACTATTTCCGGTAGTCTCGAGTCATTTAAACCGCTTTTTTCTGCTTTAGGAGTGAAGAACTCCCCTGAAGCGAAGGATTATGTCGATATTTTGATGGATATTGTTGAAGAGCTTTTTGAGCAAGCTAAGCCAGTTACCGGGATAGACCGTACTATCTATGATACGTGTTTGACTAGTATTGCCTCTTTTGATGAAAATGAACTACTTGAATCATCAGATCTTTGTCGACTAAAGGAAGCGCCAACTATACTGAATCAAAATGAGCAACTGAGCTATCCGGATGAACTTTTACTACAGGATAGTGAGTGGCATGCAGGATTTTTTAATGGTGAACTTGATCTCGCTCTTTGCAAGTTCGATCCAGAGCTTTGGCCATTTCTGGAAAAGGTCGGCGTGAAAAGGTTGAGCGATTGTGCAGAAGTTGCGCTTTCATTTGTTGATGGTGAGAAAATATTCGAAGAATGGATTTCCGCTGCGTTGCGGGAAAAAACGGATATTTTTGCAAGGTTACTCCACGATAAACCGACGGTAGTCAGGAGGAAGGTCAACGAAGCTCTTAATGAATTGAAAGCATTCAGTTATGATATTCTCCATATTCAAGCGTCAGTTAATCTCGGGGGTAGCCTTGTTAATGCTTCAGTCACTCCGGCCCAAGCCTACTATGAAATAAAAGACCAAGAGTTGATTTTGGTGCGGCCAGTCAGCGAACGAAGCTGGCCTCACATTCTAAATGCTTTTTTTCATCAATTGATGCCTGATGAGTCAGGAAGCGAAATCGCGAAGCTCACCTTGAGTGTCCGAGCTCTTATGATGATGAGTAACAATGACGCTCACCAAGAGCTTACAGACGCTGGTATACCTTTATTCAACGAAGTAAGTTCTGAAAAAAAGGTTGACCTGACTTCACCAGAGCTTAAAAATATTACTGGTATAACAGATGCTGACCCTGAAAAAGCTGGCATGGCAGATGATATTGACCACGAGCATCTAAAAGATAGAACACAACTTGTTAAAAATCAACAAGCAGAACCTAGAGCAAAGGGTGTTGAAACTTCGAGCTTCGACCCAAAGGCTTCCGATCATCAACAGGATTCAGGATCAGGTGAAAACAAGGATAATCCGAATTCATCAGAGATAGCCTCATCAAAACCTTTTATAAAACCGTCAGGAATCTCTGGTCATAATTCTCTTCGAAGTGAGTCCTCCTATAGAAAAAGCCGTCCAAAGCACAAAGAACAGTGGGACAGACGCTTGCTCTCCTATGTACGCAAAAAAGTGGAGAGACCAGAAGGCATGGAAGATCAAGGCACTGATTTCGAACATAATCTAGCTGTTGAGATGGTTGCCAGAAAAGCCGTATGCGATTACGAAAAAGATCGAGCGCGAGATGCTGAGCAGATGCCTCAAACGCATCCGGGGTATGACATCATTAGCCGTAACCCGATAACGGGAGAAGAGCGATTCATTGAAGTCAAGGGTATATCTGGTGAATGGAGTCAAACCGGTGTTGGTTTGTCAAGTCTTCAGTTCAGTAATGCTCTGGACTACCGAAATATGTATTGGCTTTATGTGGTCGAATTTATTTCAGATCCTAAGCATATGCGGGTTCATCCAATACGAAGTCCTGCCACTCAGGTAACTACATTCATGTTTGATGGTAATTGGCGTGATGCAGTCACCGAGGAGAATACAGACCCGACAGCAGCCTTTATCATTGGTGCGCGGATCAAACACCAGAATTTTGGGATAGGGTGTATTGCGTCTAAGGAACAGAGAGGTTCGACACAGCTAATGATTGTTGAGTTTGATCAGGGTGGGATGCGTAAAGTCCCTCTCAATCTTAAAGTTATGGAAGTTATTGAGGAGGATCATGGCGAAGATGTTTCCTGACCTATCTGATGCTCAGTTGGCGGATGTTTCGTCTAAAGCTGAAGTGAAAGTGTATCAGGCACTACGGGATAGGTTACCAAATGACTATTTAGTTTTCTTTCAAGTCGGATGGATCTTAAGACGGGAGGACGAACAAGCGAGTGATGGCGAAACGGACTTCATAGTCTGTCATCCTGATTCTGGCTACCTTTGTATTGAAGTCAAGGGAGGTGGGGTTGGATATGATGCCCTCAATGGAGAATGGTTTTCTGTTGATCGTCATCGCAATAAGCATTTGATCAACAATCCAGTGAATCAGGCGCTCAAGGCAAAGTACTCAATTCGGAACAAGCTCCTCGAAAACCCACGATGGAGGGCACTTGCGATACCAAATGTTGTGCGAGGGCATGCCGTTTTTTTCCCTGATGTTGGTAATGCAAACTTGCTGAGTCGTCCGGATATGCCTGCTAAGCTGATCGGATGCTTAAAGGACTTGCAAAGTCCCAAGAACTGGATCGAAGGGGTCTTTGCCTACTGGGGAAATGACATTACTAAAGCTACTCGATTAGGAATAAACGGTATTGGAGTGATTCGTGATGTTTTTGCAAGGTCTTTTGTTGCATCACCATTGGTTTCAGTTCAACTGGCAGAGCAAGAATCCCGCCGTCTAAATTTGACAAAGGAGCAGATCAGAATACTGGATTTCCTCCGTTCTCATCGCAGAGTTGCAGTGAGTGGAGGGGCAGGTACAGGCAAGACCATTCTTGCTGTAGAGAAGGCTCGTCGCCTTGCATCCGAGGGATTTCACACCCTTCTTACCTGTTATAACAGGCAACTCGCGGATCATCTTGCTATTGTTTGTGATTCAATTCCCAATCTTGATGTGATGAGCTTTCATCAGTTGTGCCATCGACAAGTAGAACAAGCAAATCGACTAAGTAGTCGAGATTTGATAGCTGAAGCTAAACTCACATATCCCGGAAAAGATTATTACGATGTGCAGTTACCGAACGCATTTGCATACTCGCTTGATATACTTCCTGACCGTTACGATGCGATTGTTTGTGACGAAGGTCAGGATTTTCGGGAAGAATTCTGGGTGCCACTTGAGCTTGTTCTATCAGAAGATGAGAAAAGTCCACTTTATGTTTTTTATGATGACAATCAAAATCTCTACGCTCGGGCAGGGTCATTTCCAATTCAAGATCAGCCATTTTCTCTATCGATCAATTGTCGTAACACAGCACCTATTCATGAGGGCGCCTACGTGTACTATAAAGGACTGCCAGTGAGTTCACCAGACATTCCCGGAGATGATATCCAGTTTGATGAGGTTGTAGGACAAGAAAAACAAGCAAAAAAAATAAGTACGAGGATTGTAGATCTCATTGTTCATCAAGGAGTTTCACCCAGTGATATCACCGTATTGATTGCTGATGCAAAGCACAAAACAGAATA
>JAAXWV010000327.1 GCA_013334845.1 Candidatus Roizmanbacteria bacterium
TTATGTATGGAGTCTACGTATCTACCTGTGTGAGTCTCGACAACGGGTCTATTTTGATAACTTCACAATAGTCGTGCATCTTTTATAGCACTTTACTCACTCTTCTTTGATGACGGTAGCTTTTACATCTTCAAAAGTCACTGATCCCTTTTTCCCTTCGGGAAGTTTCGACGGTTTCTCAATGATAATATATCTAATAGAGGCTTTTGAATTTGCCGGCTTGCCCAACCACCAGAGCAGATATTCATAATTATCTTTAAACTGATTTGGGTAATAATCAAACTCTCCGATACGAGTAACACTAAATTCATTATTGCCTGAGTCTTTTATAATGGCTTGTGCGATATTCATCTGGAAAACATAAGAATTGTTAGATCGTCGAAAAAAGTACTTGGGTGAAAAAATAAACATGAAGTCCGAGAGTGCTATAAGTGCAAGGATTGGGAAGATAACCCACTTGGTATTGATCATGTCACTCAGAGCCTTTGAAGCCAGTATCGTGGGCAAGAGTATGATTGGTACAAAGTAATGATAAGGAGGATTTTTATGAACAATCATAGTTATCACTGCGAAGATAAGCCACATATAGAGAAAAGATTCAAAAATTGTTTTCTTTTTAATGACAAAAACTATTATGAACAAACTAAAAATTACCAGACCAACTATCCACGAAATTTCCGGAGAAAGAAACATGTTCTTAAAAAAATTGCTTATATCAATCAAGGTCGAATCCGGTACCTTTGTCCGATTAAGTCCTATACTTTTCCCACTGAAAAAATTCACCGTTTTATAAGGCAGCCACAAAGCAAGTTGGGCTGTCATTTGAAAATGGCCAAGCATATCGTTGAGCAGATAAGGTATATTAGGGACACAAAATGCAATCGTCGAGGTAAAAAGTACTCGTAGTGAATGTCGTTTGAGATAGAGTACGAGGCCAACATAGAGAGGAATAAGAATAATTGCAGATGCATGAAGCGTAACCATGAAGCCGAGAACTAGAAATATCGGCCAAACCGATGACTGCCTATTATGAATGACACGATAGGTAAACAATAATAGTATATAGGTCAACGGGATAATAAAATCAAAAAAACCGGGCAGATCGTTCAGTATAAGGAGACCAGGTGAAATTGCTAGGAAGAACGTTGAAATATATGCAGTTTTTTTGTCGAAAACTTTTTTTATAATTATAAAATTAATAAGAGGAATTAGGGAATTAGTCACTGTCCAAAGAATAGGTAATGTAAGCGGATGGAAGCGAAATAAGGCAAACACTGGAAAAAACAAGTAGTAAGGTGCACTGCTTAATCTCAACCACGGATGACTTGTGAGAGGCCCATCGAGAAGCCATTTGCCATCGAGCAGCTTTATGGTTTCCAGGTAATGTTGTGCTATTTCCGAGTTATATGAAGAGAACTCGAGTACATTGTGAAGTCTCAATATTGCACCAAACACGACTAACAACAGTATCGGCCATAATTCTCTTACTTGTTTCATCATCACTATTGTATATAAATATACTAAAATAGTTCATCTTTATTTCCGTCCTTAAAAATGTATAAACATACGATTTATGATTACAAATGTAATATTTGTTTGTTAGTTACAAAAATGTCATCACCACAAATTAGACATTTATCACCGATTTTAGCTGTCAATTCTGAGAATCCAGTAAAGTCAGCCTCGTCCAGAGGATCTTCCACATATAACATATGATAAGTTTCAATAATTTCTTTTACAAATTCTATTTGCTCTCCAGTGTCTCGAGCAATGTTCTCCTGGCCATAGATATATTTTTCCTGGGAAGCATCCCACATCTCACTGGCAGCCTATGGTTATTACCGCACTCCCGGCTTGCATTTCGACCGTGATATCGGCAGGAAGAAGACTGCATCAGCGCAGGAAAAATTAGAAGAAATAAACCCGGATATCACCGTCAACGCCATTGATGTGAGAATTGACACAGCGAATGCAGCACACCTTGTAAGAAACGCCGATGGTATCGTGGATGCCATGGACAACTACCCCATCCGCTACCTGCTCAATGATGTTGCCATCAAAAAGGGGATCCCGCTTTTCCATGGGGGG
>JAAXWV010000067.1 GCA_013334845.1 Candidatus Roizmanbacteria bacterium
GGCAAAATTCAGGATATTTGCAACAAAAAATACTTCACTCAAAGCAATCCGCTACAACTATCCACTTAAGGAAGTGCGAACTTCGCACGTTTCATTAAGCGAACTGCTTTAAATGAAGTATAAGGTAATTATAACACAATGAAATTTTGTCAATATATTAATCACCCTTTTGAGTCCAAAAGTCCCACGTCAGTCAGGCTCACGCAAATGTCACTTTGAATCGAACTGCTATTAGAGTGCAAGATTGATCTGATTTAAGAGAGTGTTTATGGGTGAAATGCAATGGACCTTTGGTCCAAGCGTCCCTAGCAGCGCTTAAATCCCGTTTCCTATATTACACTTAATATCCCGCTCAGCGGGATGAAGCGTCAGACGCTTCTTCATCAAGAGCAAATAGAATTTAGGTGTCGAGTCAAACTCGACTACCTCGTCAAACCTCTGGCTTCTTGTATGTAGGGCGAAGCCGAGTTTGACTCGGTGCCCACTGAGGGACTTGAACCCCCGACATCTTCGATGTAAACGAAGCGCTCTAGCCAACTGAGCTAAGTGGGCTGAAAAAGATATACTTGCCTGTATGTAGTAAAAACGTGGTGAGCGCAATGAGCCCTTGGCTCAAACGCACCTAACCACGCTTAAATTTGCCTAATGGCAAATGTATTGCGTGGTGCATGTGGATGGAATCGGACCATCGCTCTCATCTTTATCAGAGATGTGTTTTACCATTAAACTACACATGCTAGTTCGCCTTTACTTCTCTGCGAAATCTGATTATTATAACATAGATATTTTGTCAGAGCCAGCGTAGAAAAACATATGAAACTTTCAATCATTATTCCCGTCTATAACGAAGAAAAGACTATCAGCGCACTCTTGAAGCGAGTGCATGGAGCTTCTCTTCCGCAAGGGGTAGAAAAACACATCGTAGTTGTGGATGACGGCTCGACGGACAGAAGCGTGGAGGTCGTAACGTCTTTGAAGAGTATCGGGCCGATCAGGATCGTAAAACATCCGAAAAATAAAGGGAAAGGGGCGGCGGTACGAAGTGGTCTGGAAAAAGCGGATGGCGATATCATCCTCATCCAGGATGCGGATCTGGAGTATGACCCTCGATTCTACACTTCCCTACTCACCCCCATACTAAAGGGGAAGCACAAAGTAGTATATGGATCACGACTGCGTACGATGCGGCTTGTCCTCTTCGGAAAGGATAAAACGCCTTTTCCATTTCACTTTCTTGCAAACAAAATGCTCAGCTTAGTGACTAATATCCTGCATGGATCGAATTTGACCGATATGGAGACCTGCTATAAAGTGTTCACGCGTGAAGTGTGTAAAGCAATACAACCGCTTAAGGCGGACAAATTTGACATTGAGCCGGAGATCACTGCTCGAATTCTGCGGAAGGGGTATGCTATTCACGAGGTAGATATCGTCACCACCCCACGGTCCTATAAAGAGGGGAAAAAGATACATTGGCACGACGCTTTTGCTGCTATCTATACACTCATAAAACATAAAATATGACCTATAGGTCTGTGTAAAGCTCGCCAGCACAACGGAGGTGGCAGATATCCTATAGTTTGTGTTTTGAGGCTTGTTTCGATATAATTGGGGCAGTTGGTATACGAGGTGCTTAATTCGCTTCGTATACATGGAATCCCCTTCTCCGGAATAAAGTGATTCTGGGGAAGGGAAAGATAGAAAGGAGGAACTTCTTTGAGTAAGTTCCTCACCTGGTGCCTCAGGGTCGTGTATGCCGACCCGCGGGCCACCGGGCCAATCATCTTCGCCCTGACATTTGGGGTGAGGATGACTTTACAAGCCGTCGAACGAGGAGAGACATCTCCTGTTCGATGGTTTGCTGTGTGTGGCGATACGGTGCTATTACCGTCTATCGCCACATTTGTTGCCATAGACTGCCGTAAGGTCGGAATCAGCCTCCGTTTCAGCTGGCTGTACTGGCTAATAACGGCAGTCATTGAGGCCCTAATGATCTTTAATTGGTCGTTGGGACTTCATTTCAAGGTGATAGCTGGAGTGGTGGCATACGCACCGTCCCAGCTGTATCACCTGTTAACGTACGGTCTGGTAATCGCAATGGTTACCGGGCCGTACATTGAAACGATGCTGAAGGCACCGTTTCGGTCACCCAACAAATGGGTGGCCTCATATCTGTTGCTGTTCTATTTGGCAGCAATAGGTATGGATCTGGCTAACGACATGGGTTATGTCCGTTAGCCATTAGAAGAACCTTCAGCATACACAGGGGAAAGGGAGCGGCATAGGGGCTGCGCGGTGAATGAAAAGCCTAATAGCATAGACTTTTCAAAACCGCCTAGGACAAGCGTATTGTCCCAGCCTTCTTTATATAAATCCGCCTCTCCTTTTCTCCTTCTTTCCTCAATTTAGACACACTAAGGATGCCTATATCAGTTTGTAAGTTTGTTAGTTTGGAAATTAGAGCGGTAAGTTGCTACTCTGGATTCCCGCCTTCGCGGGAATGACGAGGAAGGCGCGGGAATGACGAGGAAGCCGCGGGATGACAATAACACTCACTTTACAAGGGGATTGCGCCAGCCACGTTTGACGTGGCCGTGCTTCATTTCATTCCGCTCGCAATGACGAAGAGTGATGAAGAGGGCGTATAGATACGCTCCTATGCTCTCTACTGTCTGCTCGATTTCACTTTTTCCTTTTTCTGGAACCAGGCGTAGTAGACTACGGGAATAAAGAGGAGCATAACAGTACCTGAGAAGGTAAGGCCTGAGATAATAGCTCCGCCGAGCCCTCGCCAGATCGGATTGGAAAGGGTGACGGGAATGAGGCCGATAATCGCGGTCATTGAGGTGAGAGCGATTGGTTCAAGCCGGCTTGCGGCGCCATCAGCTATGGAAGTGACGAAAGGTAGTCCGACACGTTCGTTTGCCTGAATTTTATCTACGATCAGAATTGAATTTTTCACCACAATTCCAAATAGTGCCAGTACTCCGATTAGCGCTGGAAATGAGAGGGTGGTATGGGTGAGTGCAAAAATAATAAATACTCCGGAGATTGAAAGCGGGATCACCAACATCACAATGAGGGCTTTTCTAAATGAACCAAACTGGATCACCATAGTGGTCAAGATCAGTAAAAATGACAAACCCATCGCTTGTAAAATGGAAGTGACTGATTTCTGATTTTCTTCGTTGGCGCCTCCTGTTTTCCAGGAATATCCTTGGGGAAGTTGAATTGAGTTGGCAAACTTTTCAAGATTCTGATTCAGTGTGGTGGTGGTATAGCCTTTGGTTACGGTGGCTGTCACGGACATTGTCCGTTTTCCATCTTCGCGGGTGATGAGTGTTGGATTAGGCTCAAGTCCGAGCATCCCTAACTGTGAAATGGGAAGTCCATTGCCCTGAGTTGGTATGATAAGTGAGGTGATTTGCTCAGGTGTCTGACTGTTGGGACTCATTCTGATGACAACATCTTCACTATCTTTGGCGTTGTTAAATTTGACAGAAGTGGCGGTGAAACCGCTTGCGAAGGTGCGCAGCCACAAACCTACCTGATCGAGGGAAATTCCCGCTTCCTGAATTTTTTGTTTATCCGGAATAAAACGGATTTTGCTGGTTCCTGCAGAGATAGATTTACTTACGTTGGTGACGCCACTTTGTTGGGCGAGATAAGCACTGATCTGGTTGGCATACTGATCGATAACTGTAAGATCATCACCGTAAAGATTAATTTGCAGATCAGATCCGGCTGGAGGTCCGCCGCTCTCCTCTGCTACGGAGAGGGTTCCTGCTGTATATTTTGTATATTTTTCTCTTAGATAATCTCCCACTTTAATGGAGTTAATTTTTCGGTGTTCTTTTTCTTCCAGGCTTAACGTGAAGAGAATGTTGTTTACACCGGGAGAGCCTCCTACGCTACTGGAAGCAGTTCTTCCAAGATTGGTTGTCACAAATCTGATTCCTGGAGTTTTACGCAAATCATCCAGTACGCGCAGTGCTTCTCCGCTAGCCTTTTCGAGACTTGTACCTGCGGGCAGTTCAATTTGCACATAAACATAATCGGCTTCACTTTTTGGAAAAAATTCATTAACAACAAATCCTAGAGGCAATAATATATAGGAAAAAAGGGTGAAGATAATCACCATAACTACAGTCTTACGGCGGGCACTCTGGCTCTCTAATATACGTTCAATAAACTTATGGTAGCCGTTACTCAATGGTTGAAAGCTGATGACACCGTTCTCAATTATCGGTTTTAATCTGTCAAGAGAAAATCGTTTTTTAAACTCACCGCTAATAGTGTGCCGGATAGTATAAGTGACAAATAATACAGCGGCAAAAACCATGATAAGAAGGATAACCACCGCTGATTTAGGGATAATAGCCCAGAAGATACCAAAAATTATAGCCAATAAGAGAAGTCGAATAAGCATGATGACCCTAAATGGAATTTGAGGTTTTAAAATAAGTATGATAAGAGGAAGGGTGATAAGCATAGCAACTCCGATTGAGGCAAGAAGCGCGGTTGAGACTACAATCGGAATCGGCTTGATAAACTCACCAATAATCCCGCTCGCTAAAAGAAGCGGTAAAAAGGCCCAAACCGTAGTGATAGTTGTCGTAAAAATGGGGGTGAAAAAGTCCTTCCAGACAAGAATTCCTGTCTCGTAAGGGGTAAAACGATTTGTCCGATGATAGGCTGTCATCGCGGAGATGACAACAATAGTGTCATCGACGAGTAAACCTAGTGCGAGGAGTAAAGAAAAGAGTGCTATGAAACTGATATCGATTTGGGCCAGGTTCATAACTAAGAACACGATCAAAAATGTAAGTGGCGTGGTAACAGCCGCTACCACAGCCTGTCGGGCTCCAAGGAAGGCGAATAGTGTGATAAATATGAGACCGATAGTGAGCCAGAAATCGGCGAGAAGATCATTGAACTGATTGTCAATTTCCTTTGAATAATTAAGGATATCGTACAGAGTAAACTGACCCTTGTATTGATTCAAACTTTTGTACACTTCCGTACTTGCGTCGGTGACTGCTTTATCGATGTTGGAAGTGCTTGTCTTATAGACATCAAAAGTAACAACCCGTTGAGCCTGATCTTTTTGAGTCGCGAGAAAGGCAGGGCTTTGATCGGGGGCTGCCCGCTCACTTACATCGGCAATATCTGAGAGCGTTACTACCGTACCATTGACTGTAGTTCTGATATCTCGAAGTTCGGAAATACTGGATACCGTGGGGTCGATACTGAGACCAAACGTTGAGCCTTGCGTATGAATAGTGCCGGCAGGCAGTGCATTGACCGATGATTTAATTGCTGAGGCAAGAAGCGGTGGACTGAGGTTGTATGTCGAGATGGCTTCCGGCTTCACTAATACCTGAATTTGTTGTGTTTCCAATCCGCCAATCTCTACTCGGTCTACAGAGGGAATATTCTCAAGGGACTTTTTGAGGTTGGTAGCAAAACGCATAAGGCTGGCATTGTCGTACTTTGAGGTGACAGCAAATGTCCACACAGGGGTATTTTGAAAATCGAGCTTCTGCACCTTGGGCGACTGGGTATCGGTAGGAAGAGTGACTCCATCGACGGCACTTTGTACATCGGAACGGGCTTTGTCCGGGTCAACGCCTGTCTCAAACTGGATGACAATGGAAGAAAATGAGTCGGTTGATGTAGACGTCGTTTTGGTAATACGGGCAATGCCAGAGAGGGAATCTTCAAGCGGGATTGTCACAAGTGACTCAACATCTTTTGGACCGGCTCCCGGGAGAACTGTAGAGACGATGACAATGGGAATTTTAATATTTGGATTCAAAACACGTGGGATACTAAAGTAGCTTGCAAGTCCGACAATAATAATTCCTAATACCAGTAAAATCATGAACCGGACTTGCTTCAGGTATTTTGCGACAAGAGAGTGCCGAAGTTTTTCGGTGATGCTGAGCTTTTCGAAATATGAGTGAACTTCGGACATCTGATAATTCTTAATTTTAAATTTTCAATTTGTAGTCAAATTCAATTTGAAAATCTGAAATCAAAATCATTTCCCCTTCCTTTTTGAATTTAGTTTTTATTAATCACAGTCCTTTTACCCGGTCGCCGCTAACCACATTGCGGTCCATGATTATCTGATCGCCATCACTCAACCCCTTTTCCACACTAACGTAATTTCCATATACGGGGCCAAGAAGGACTGATTTACTGACCGCAATACCTTTTTCGGCTACGAAGACAAAAGCGGCTTCTTGTGTCTGATATACCGCGTCGAGGGGAACAAATGGATCTGTGGCGCTGGTCTGCTGGATTCCGATTGGAGCTTGAACTGTGATATAAGCGCCATCGGTAAGCATACTTTGATATTCATCGGGAATATCGTAAATCACTGAATATAACTGACTTCCTGTAGCCTCTTGAGAGATAAAAGTTGGTTTTGTACGATACGCGATTGTACCGATTTGCAGGATGCTATCTTCTATATTGGAAATGTTTTTAGCAATATCAGCCGGGACGGAGACAACTGCGACAGAGTGCTTGCCGGAGCCGGAGATAACTGCCAGTGGAGTGCTTGGACTGACCGCCTGCCCCTGGCGAACTAAAATACGTTGTATAGTAGCTGGAAACGGACTTGACGGATGCATAAGCGACTCGGACAGGTAAGCAAGTTGTAGCTGTAGATTACTGATCTCTTTATTAATCTCCAGTGTTTTTTCCTGTATATCAAGTTCCTGCACAACTTCCATAATCAGTTTATGCACAAGACTGTGGGCGCATCCGGGTCAGTAGTGCATGTGGGTATCAAGCAATGTGAATGGTCTTTCGTAAACGACTTCCCATTCTTCTTCCGCGCACTCCTGTTCAATCGGAGTGTCTTCGGTTTGGTCTTTTTTTGATAAAGTTTCTTCTTGCATTTTACTTCCCCTTC
>JAAXWV010000068.1 GCA_013334845.1 Candidatus Roizmanbacteria bacterium
CGCCCAAGCATCCATGATCCTTTTTGTCAATCTGCCTGAACTTTCTATGTACATCCACGATTCACCTGAAATCGTTAAATGTATTCAGCTGCCATTTTGAAACGTGGTCTCAATTCAAGGTGATGAAAGTGCAATTGATCTGTGTTTTGAATCCTTTTACCATTCGTATCAAATCGGAATGAAGAGCTGTGGATTTCATTTTTGAAATCAACACTCAGCAAATTTTCATCGATAATTTGGGCACCAAAGTGAGTAGCCTGTTCTCGCATTTTTAAAACGAGTTCCGGACCAGTGATGTTAGTCTGTCCAGGAAAATTTTCTATTTCAGACGTAAGAGTAAGTTGCCCACCGGGAGGTGATCCTGCAAATACCAACGGCTTTAGCTCAGCTCTCGCCGCATATAGAGCAGCTGATAATCCGGAAGGGCCTCCACCGATAATGATAAGGTTATGAATTCCCGTGTCTTTTGACATATTTAGATCTATTTAAGAATAGTTATAACTAGTTAAAATTACCTATAAACTGATTGCCCGCTCTATCAACTCACTTACTTTTTCAGCATCCTTTCCGGGTACATACTTACAGATATCAGACACTACAATTTCCTTTGATAAGCCATCAATAGCCTTTTTTATGGCAGAAATCTGCTGGAGTACCTGAGTGCACTCTCGTTGCTCCTCAACCATCTTTTCCACGCCCCGAAGCTGGCCAATGACCCGATTTACCCTATTGGAAAACTCCCCATGAACTAAAGATGCCTGTTGAGGCTTTTGAGTAGTTTTCATAGCTATATAATTAACTGATATACCTATACTCCCTTAGAGTATGCAATTAAGAATAGATGAATAAAAAATGCAAGTCAAGAGAATATTTTAAGCTCGTTTTACGTCGTATCCTTAGTTATCCACAATTTATTCGCAATTCATCACACCTCTGTCGACAGAAATATATACTGGGGGGAGTATAAGTATATGATGAGACGTCGTAAATTAATTCCCGCAAAAGAGAATGAATAAGAGAGATGCACAGGCATAAAAACGGGCGATGAGAGCCAGGCATGCTCACGAAGTCCTTGAAGGATACAGGCAGGGGGAAATAGAGAAATGAATAACAGTGAATCCTGTGGCGAAACACGGGATAACGATGGCTTTTTTCAGGGAGATTGCTTCACTTCGTTCGCAAAAAAGGCGGGGTTTCCCCCGCCTTGTTATTTGCTCAATGTTATTTTCCTGCGTTTAACGTATCTAGGAATGCTTGATTGTTCGCAGTTTTAGAAAGCTTATCAATCATCACCGTCAACCGTTCCTCTGCATTAAGTAATGAAAGCATACGGCGAAGTGTGGTGATTTTTTTTAGATTCTCTTCACTGAAGAGGAGCTCTTCTTTTCGAGTACCCGACTTCTCCACGTCGATGGCTGGATAGATTCTTCTATCTGCAAACTTACGATCGAGATGAACTTCCATATTTCCGGTTCCCTTAAACTCCTCATAGATGAGGTCGTCCATACGGGACTCGGTACCAACAAGAGCAGTGCCGATAATTGTCAGACTGCCTCCCTCTTCACAGTTTCGAGCTGCACCGAGGAATTTTTTTGCTGGAAAAAGTGCCGACGGATCAAATCCTCCTGACATCGTTCGACCGGAACCAGTCACCGAAAGGTTAAAGGCCCGAGCAAGACGAGTAATAGAATCGAGGAGAATAATCACATCATGGCCCATCTCTACAAGGCGTTTTGCACGATCAAGGGCAAGGTTAGCTACCTTCACCTGCTGACGAGGAGACTCGTCGAAGTGAGAGGCAGCAACTTCTCCTTTGATAAAGCGTTTAATTTCAGTAACCTCTTCCGGACGTTCACCAATTAAGATAGCCATAAGTTTGGCGTCGGGATGGTTTTGGGCAATGGCAGTAGCCATCTCCTTTAAGAAGGTGGTCTTTCCTGCTTTCGGCTGAGATACGATCAAAGCTCTCTGTCCAAATCCAATAGGAGAAATGAGATCAACCATACGGGTTGACAATGTTTCTTTGTTGGTTTCCAGAACTATCTGGCGATTCGGATGAAGTGAGGTAAGTTGATCAAAGTTTTTGCGGGTACGACTTTGTTCTTCTGTAATTTCCACTCCATTGATTTTTTTGATAAGAAGCAGGCTGTGAAATCGCTCTCCCTCCTTAGGCGGGCGGGCTAGCCCCTCCACCTCGTCTCCTCGTCGAAGCCAAAAGCGGCGAATCTGAGAAGTTGAGACATAGATATCATGGTCTGGGTTAATAGCATAATCCTGGCGAAGAAATCCGTAGCCACCGAAAGTGACGTCAAGAATGCCCTTTGCCGGATAACTCATCTTGAGATCTTCACGAAGTCGATCTCCCATCGGAGCGTCGCCCTGAGCTGCTTCACTTTGAGCTGGGGCAACCTTTGCTTCAACCGGTGTTATAGCAGTTGCATTTTCATCAACTGGCATAATTGGCTTTTCTTCGTATTGATCAAGAAGCGATCCAACATCTAATGTGGTCTCCTCTGCGAGAGCATTATCTTGAGAGGTGGTTTTATTACGTAGCATACGTATGTTTCAATAAGGAAAATAATAATAAATGAGAAACGGCGGAAGAACTGAGAAAAGGAGCGTGCACGAAAAACTCTATCTTAATTCAAAAAAATTAATAAATAAAATACTAAAGGAATCTGTGGACTGTGTAGACAAACTCATCTAAATACTTGTATATTATACCACTAAAACATCAGTGTCAATAGGGAAATAGAGCTTTCTGAAAAAGCGATCCTCCTGATGAGGTGAAAGGAAACTTTTTCCTTTTAAGTTATGGGAAGATAGGAACTGGTTTTTGAGTTCAGTTACCTTATCTCATTGCCTCGCGGCTTACCCTAATCAAAAATTGTTCAGAAAAAGTTTTCGATTATTGTCTCACCCGGAGGATCTATACCCAGTATACAAATCCTTAATACCTTTGTCAAGGTTGCAAAAACACCCCAATTCCCCCTCAATAAAGCCTATAATGAACTATTACTATTAGCACCTATGTACGCTCTCAACCGCCTATACCATTTTATTTTCCTATACCCCACGAGCTTCGTCATCGGCTCCATGGCTACAACTTTTTCACTTATCCTCTATAGCATCCAGCCACTCTTTGTTAAATGGCTTACGATCTCACTTCAGGCACGCGACCTTCAGCAAACTATCTCCACTGTATTTCTTATCATTGCTATCCTACTCCTTACCAATGTCCTTTCTATCATCGGCTATTACGTCAGCGATTTCGGTATGGTGAAAGCATCTACTACCATCCTCCAAAAAGTGCTGAGACATATTCATGATCTTGACTTCGCCTATCACACCGAACGAAGTTCAGGCAAACTTATCGCGCTCATCAAACGGGGAGACGATGCTTATTTTTCCTATTATGACGGCCTGAACCGGCAAATGCTTGATGTGGTGATCGGATTTCTTGTCATGACCGTTGCTTTCTCTTCACTCCCCCTGCAATATATTGCATTTGCCACTTGTGTGCTCCTGGCTACTATTTTCGCTTCAATTCATCTTATCCGTATCAATATCAGTAAACGTACTATCTTCAGCAAAGCGGATGACAAACTGTCTGCCGCAAAGGTCGATAATCTTATTAATTTTGACACCGTCAAGTATTTTGCAATGGAGAAGTATGAGCAGTCGCGCATTTTTGACCTCACCAAAAAATGGGGCAAGGCTCTTCTCGATTACTTTTTTACATTCCGGTATTTCGATATTGTTATCGGTAACTTTATCAATATTCTGATCATCGGCCTCATCGGGTTAGGACTTTATGACTTTTATCATTCCCATCTGTCACTCGCCGACTTCCTGATGGTTACCACTTTTGGTCTTGCGCTCTCGCCTCGCCTTAGTAAACTACTTATGATTCTTCGCGATCTGGCTAAACGGCATTACGATTTAACCGAATATTTTAAACTTCTTGACGAGGAAGTAACCGTCATGGATCCTGCGCATCCACAAGAAATTGCTCATCCGCAAGGAGCTATCGCCTTTGATCACGTATCTTTTGCCTATGGTAAAAAACATGTGCCTGTTCTCAGTGATTTTAACTTAACCATCACTCCGGGCGAATCAGTGGCACTTGTGGGTTACTCGGGAGCAGGTAAAACAACGGTCGTTAAACTATTGATGCGTATGTACGACACTGCTTCAGGTTCAATCTCTATTGATGGAACCAAATTAAAGGAAATGAAAAAAAGCTATGTGCGTAGTCTCATCGGCATTGTTCCACAAGATCCACTTATGTTTAATCATACTGTTTACTATAATATCGCCTACTCAAAGCCTGACGCCAAACCGGAAGAAGTGGAGGAAGCAGCACGGCAGGCGCAAGCACATGAGTTTATCACCACCCTTCCTCACGGATACCAAACAATAGTCGGTGAACGGGGAATCAAACTTTCAGGAGGTCAGCGGCAACGACTGGCAATCGCACGCGTTATCCTTACCAATCCACCAATTGTCATCTTTGACGAAGCAACGAGTTCGCTTGACTCTGTCTCAGAGCGGGCAATACAAGAAGCTTTCTGGTCAATAGTCAAAAATGAAGAAGCTCCCAAGACGAGTATTATTATTGCTCATCGACTTTCCACCATCATGCGCGCCGACCGGATTGTAGTAATGGATGGGGGTACCATCAGTGAAGTGGGAACTCATAAAGAATTGATGGAAAACAAGAATGGTATCTACAATCGCCTGTGGTCTCTCCAGCGCGACGGACTCATTGACACTGAAAATGAACTCAACGAAGATCAGCAAGACGAAGAGGAGAGGTAAACTATGCCGATGGGCCATGAAGATGTTAAACCTGCATATATTCAACAACGATATCGATTATGCTTCGAACTTTTTCATTGCAATTTTTAAAAAAGACTACATCCAACACTTCACTTCCATATTCTCTTATCAATTCACTTATAAGCGCATGTACAAAAGACTGAGTAACCGCATCTATGCCAGCAAAGTCTAGAACAACCTCATTTCCCTTTTTGAGCGCCGGATTAATTTTTTTTATTCTCACGTCTCGTGCAACGTCCTTATTTTCAGCAAAAGTACCGGTAACCGGTAGAAGTCGAATGTGTGTAGTGTCTAATCTCATATGTATTGCGCCTTTTTATAATGAGCTTTCTTTTTTTCCTGGACCGACTTTACAAACGTTTCCCGGATAAGTTTCAAAAGATCGGTGAATTCTTCACGTGAGTCAAGATTCACATCCACCCCCACTACCGTTCCCTGCCACTCGGGAAAATTGTTTTGCATTGCATAATTATCTTTAAATGGATCTCCATGAAGCCGCATCGTCTTACCAGCATTCTTGAGTAATTTAAACATAGAGGTTCCGCTGTATATCATAAAAAAATTCTTGTTTACTTTCGCAATGGATTTAATAAAAAATAGGCCTGCTCCAGCGTTAAATTCCGTACCTCCTAGTCTATTGGTTGTCCCGGTAATACCGGGGGTGAGTGCCAATCGTATAGCCTCACCATCGCTGGTTACCCGATGTGATTCAGCTATAGAGTTCCTTATTCCAATACCCCGATCGACTATTCCAATACGGATAGTATTACTCTTCTTGTAATATTGCGCACACACAATAGCACCGCTGCTGGAGCGAGCGTGCTCAAACACATTTCGCGTTAACTCACTCACTACATATCTGATGGGCTCTGCTTCTTCTGCACTGAGATGCAGGAGAGGAATCATCTCTCTAATAAAGGTGGTTAGCTGATCACTATGGGCAATCTGAGTAAGAGGTATAAAACGTCCAGCTGATTCATGCTCGACGATTTCAATAGTAGTTTTTATTCCTAGTAAATCAAACAGCTTCATTCGCTTGAGGTAATGACTCGATTTGGCCTCAATATTCTGGCATACTATATTTTCAGGCTTGCAAGCAAGCCCCAGTGCAGCTACCATACAGAGTACGACCGGATGGATAGAAATCCACTGTTTATTGGTTGATATCTCCAATCTATCAGGGGAAGTGTTGTCAAATGACCTCAAAAATGGATCAATGTTACCCAAAAATGCACTGTTAGGCAAATAAATATACATACGTCTATTTTACCGGGATTCCCGGTAAATTGCAAGCATACCGGGATTCCCGGTAAAAATACAGTATGGGCAGTACTGCAATATCCTGTATAATAAATGTCATGCATAGGCGCACCCCCTACATATTTCTTATCTTTCTCACATTCATCGCTCTATTCGCGATCGGAGTACAGTATGGGCGAAAAGTAGAGCAAACCAACAAGAAAATCGCCTTTGTTTTGAGCATCACTCCCCCACCGAAGCCGACCACTCCCCCACCGCTTGAATTTCAAAATTATGCGACAAAAGAATGCGGAATACAATTTTTATATCCCAAAAATATGAAAATTGAACATGAATCGACCGGCAGCGCCGAATTTACCGCAAACGATTCATTTTTGGCATTTTCATGCGTAAAGTCGGCTACCCCATCGGTTAATTTGAGCGTAGAGCAGACCGCTACTGATTCTGTTCAATTTAAAAATCAGAAACTGAGCGGAGAGAAACTTTCCGCCTCGGGTCGCGAGTTTTCCTCATTTCAGATAAAAAATACCTTCAATGGAAAATCCATCAAAATCATAATTCTATTGCGTCCCTGCTATAAATATGGAGAATAAGTGGAAACTATATAATTACTTGTTATGAATTAGCATGCCGATGTATTTATTGATCGGATTAGCATTGTTAATATTTTATTCCATTTTACTCTCGCTCTCAGAATATATTTTATTCCAATATTCACCGAGGGAAATTGTCTTATTTGCTTCAGGCTCGATCAGCGTTCTCCTCGTTTCCGGGCAGATAGATCCGTGTTTTGAAATACTTCTTTTCAATGTAATCGTTTT
>JAAXWV010000328.1 GCA_013334845.1 Candidatus Roizmanbacteria bacterium
GTAAGGAATCTGTCTGAGGCGCCAAGCATTGATATCGTTCAGAATCCAGCCTCAGTATTTAAGCCAAGAAAAAGCGTCTTTACAACTGTGCAATTAAGGTGGAATCTGACGGACTCAGATTTGGCAGAGAATAACCCCAATAAATGATTCAAAATGATTGATATCGTATAGTACAGTAGTAATGGTTTTTACAATTGTTATTTAAATGATCGAATTCCTAGGTTCATGCCGTTCTTTAGAGAGTAGCAATGAATTGCCATTTATATCCATTAGCTTGGGGGCTTGCATCAATTGCCTTGGTTGTATCGTAATTTTTCGAACATAAATAATGCCTCGTTCTTTAAGGAGATCGCATAGTTTGTTTTAGACAATGTCTTTTAAACATCCCGTTATGTCCATAGTCACAAATGAAAAAGCTCTTGTTTGGGATGATAAACAGGAGAGTGTTATTTCTGCTGAGCCATTCCAGCGCATTGTTGTTGAGGCAGGCCCGGGCATGGGGAAAACGGCTGTAGCTTGTGCTCGTGTTGCTCATCTTATCAATGAAGGTGTAGAACCATCCAATATTTGGCTTGTGAGTTTTACTCGTACGGCGATAAAGGAAATCAGGGATAGGATTAAACGGATGGTGTCTATGGGTTTTTCTTCAGCTGCGGTCAGAATTTCAACCGTGGATTCGCATGTGTGGAGATTGCGTTATGGATTTGATGATGCTAAAACTCAAGAACTTTTCGGCAGTTATGAGGCAAACATTATCAATATCATTGAAAAGCTGAAATCTGATCATCAAGGTATCATGGAGTATCTAGGGCCAATGCAGCATTTTATTGTTGATGAGGCTCAGGATTTAGTGGGTGATAGATGTCAACTTGTATATGAGCTCATATGTAGACTACCGAAATCCTGTGGGATTACTGTTTTTTGTGACAGTGCACAAGCTATATATGGTTTTGCAGATGATGATCATTACAAAACCGAACCATTGAAAAAGTGTCTACTGGCGAATCACAATCTTCATTTTGAAGAAGTTTCCCTTATAAGAATTCATCGTACTAACTCGCCATTGCTTCAAAGTATTTTTTTGGAGGCTCGGAATTCCGTCCTTGATACGTCTACTTTTGGAACAGAAAAGTATGATTGCGTTCGTGATAAAATTATTAAATCCGTTGAATCTTCTGATATAAATAAGGTCGTATTGCTTGAAACGGATCTGATCGGTCGTGATGATATTCTTGTTTTATATCGTCGGCGGGTGGATGTTTTGCAAGCCTCATCTCTTTTACGATCAAATAAAATACCTCATAGGCTTAGAATGTCAGGGTTGCCACCGTTCATGCCGGGGTGGATAGCCGAAATTTTTTCCTCTTTTACCGATCGGACGATTAAGTATGATGATTTCAGGGAGAGATGGGCGAATTCTGTTACCGGACATGATAGCAGCTTACTGAACCCAGAAGTCGCATGGGGGTCGTTAGTTAGCTTGGCTGGCGATCGAACCGGTAGGGTAGAGTGTCCAGTTTTAAGAGAAATCCTTGCAAGATCACAACCTCCTGCAGAGCTCGCTATGTCGGAACTTGGTTCGGGGGGGCCGATATTAAGCACTATTCATGCCTCTAAAGGAAGGGAGGCATACGAAACTTTTTTAATGTTGCCTCCTTTTTCTGGTAAGGATGAAGATAATAACGATGAAGAGGCTCGAGTTCTTTTTGTAGGAGCCACTCGAGGTACTCACACCCTTCGCTTAGGTGAAGGGTACCATTTCCCTGAAAAAAAACTGGGTGATATGGGAAGGGTTTACCGCTTTTTGAAAGATAAGAAAGCATTCAAAGCTCAAGTTGAAATAGGCAGAGAGAACGATGTCGACGTCATTTCCCCCGTCAGTACATTACTATATTCTCATCCGGATCAGGCAATTTTTGAACAAAGGAGAATGCTGGGAGAATATGCAACTACGCAACCTGCTTTCGCTATATCCAACAAAAATATTGGATATAGATACAAGGTCGGCCTTAATGATTTTGAAAGGGATGCGCCTGTAGCATTATTGAATCAGGAGGTTAATTCAGAACTTTTCGGTATTG